>DATIPP010000109.1:0-5154 GCA_035471825.1 Gammaproteobacteria bacterium | reverse complement strand
AACCCTGGCGGCAACCAAAAGCGATTTGCAAAACCGCGTCTTTCATTCCAATGTCGAGATAGAGTTGACCAAGTCCGAGCTGGAACGCGAAATGAACAACCGCGCCCGCGCTGAACAGGCACTGGTCGAAAGCGAGTCCCGTTTCAAGGTGCTGTATGACAATACGCCGTCAATGAGCTTTATCGTGGAGGAAGAAGGCGAAATCCTGTCAGTCAACCGCTACGGCGCTTTCGTGCTGGGATACAAGCGCGACGACCTCGTCGGGAACTCGATATTCAATACCTATCATCCGGATGACAAGGAAACACTGCAGGCACATCTCAGGGACGTCATGCAGAACCAGTCCACCCTGCACCACTGGGAAATAAGACGGATTTCGAGCAAGGGAGAAACAATCTGGACATGGGAAACCGCAAAAGCGATCACCGACATGCTCGGCAACCTGTCCATATTGATCGTCAGTGCCGAGATCGATAAACAGGATACCGGCTGAATCCAGACAAGAAATATCACGTGGTGGTTACCCGCGGCGCGGGAAAGGACCGTCAATGGCAAGCGTGAGTCCGGGTTGCTGTAAATTGACAAACAATGTTTGTCCAGCCGGATCGAAACAGGCGCCGGCCAGTTCGGATTCCGACCAGGCGTTTTCGGCAAAATGATAGAGATCTCCTGACGGCGTTATTCCCACCAGTGAACAGGCTTCGGGTGCATCCTCGCACACCAACAGGTCCCCCCAGTGAGTTACCGTAACGTTATCGCAATTCTGAAGCCGGCGCGGATCGCGTGATTCCACGAACAGTTCCAGTCGACCCGGTGTGTTTTTTTCAGCCGGTTGTCCTTCCTTTACCGACGGTTGATAACGATAGATCTGACCGGCCCTGATGCGACCGCCCGAGGTGCAGGCGAAATAGACACTGTCATTACCGAACCACATGCCTTCTCCCCGTGCGAAAATCGCCGCGCCCTTTTCGTGTCCGCGCAGGCGCAAATCATCATACGGTGCATGCGTGTCCTGTAAATCGATCCACTCCACGGGGAGTGATTCACCGGTTGCAAAAACTGGGGTACCGGACCAGTTGCGTGTATCGGCCTTTGATTGATCGCGTATGGCCAGTGCCTGCAAGCGGCCGTTTCTCGCCTGGCCCGGCGGATCGGGTAAAAAACGGTACAGCAAACTGTCCCTGCGATCCTCGGTCAGGTAAATAATCCCGCTGCGCGGATCGACTGCCACTGCCTCGTGATTGAAACGTCCCAGTGCTTTCAGCGGTACCGGATCGACCGGGCCCGTGGCACTTGCCGGCACTTCAAATACCCAGCCGTGATCTTTAGCATGCACGTCATTGGCACGCTCGACATATTCCTCGCACGATAACCATGAACCCCAGGGTGTCGGTCCCCCCGCACAATTACGATCGGTCCCGGCGAGACTGAGAAAATGCCGTTCAACATTTTTGGTCTTGCGGTTATAGATCAAGGTCGTGGTGCCGCCCAGCGACACGAATCGATTGCCCGGATCAAAAAACCTGTCGCGCGCGATCCGTTCAAGACGCGATCCGTCACTGCCAAATGCACCCAGGGACGCCTGGTTAAAATTCAATTCGTGATTGCAGATCAATGTCACCCGGTCCGGTCCCGTTGCAAACGCCGCCATGCCGTCATGCGCACCGGGTACCAGCAGGCCGTCATCCATGGTATCGCCGGTACGCGAGATAATCCGGTAAGAAAAACCGGCCGGGAGATCCAGCCGTTTCTGCGGATCCGGTATTAACGGCCCGAATGGATTGATTTCACCACTACTTCCGTTTTCAACCGCCCCGCTCATAACCCGGCGCAATGCCAACAACGCACCGGCGGAAGCAGTGCCGACCAGGAACGTCCGCCGGGTTAACATGTCTGATCAATCTGCATGGTCATTAAAAAATATTCCGCACTTTATTCACGCTTTCATGCTTCAGTGCTGAAACGTTTTATCGGTTTTCACGTTAGCACGTTATTCCCGCTTTATTAATCAGGCGTGACAACCCTGTTATCGGGTATCAGCAACAGGATTTTGCACCCCGCAACCGTCACGCGACGAGGAATAATGGCCGTATTTTTTCACCGGGTATTTTCCCAGGCTGTTTTCGGGCCCGGAAATCCGGGGTCAATAACACGAATATCCGCTCCCGGTTAACTGCATGAATAAGCAGGAATTGGTGCAAAGCATCATTTCCGGCCGGGGTGTATTCACAGCTTATCCACAGAAATTCCCAAGCTTAAAAACAGGTAAATACACATCATATTGTGGTTTAATAAGTACTTGACCACATTTTATTGTGGTGCTATAGATCGCACTTAAATTAAAAATATCAATGCGTTTCCAGCTTTTCTTGAAGCGTCATTAAAACAAAACAACGCCACCATTGCTGTTGGAGGGGATAAATGGAAGCTGAAAAACTAGCCGTTGAGTCCGTGACGGACTCCACGAGGGAGAGAGAGCACGATTCAGCCGCGGGGAAACAGGGAGAAGCAGTCCGCGCAGAGGAACAGGCCAACCAGCCCGGCGAATACCGGGTCATTCGCCGCAACGGCAAGGTCACCCGCTTCGATCCCGGCAAGATCAGTATCGCCATGACCAAGGCCTATCTCGAGGTCGAAGGCGGGACGGCCGCCGCATCGACCCGCATCCACGAACGCATAACCGACCTGACCGACCAGGTTGTAAACGCCCTCACCCGCCGCATGCCGGGCGGCGGTACGGTGCATATCGAGGACATCCAGGACCAGGTCGAACTGGCGTTGATGCGCGCCGGGGAACAGAAAGTAGCCCGGGCCTACGTGATTTACCGCGAAGAACGCGCCCGCGAACGCGCCGTATCCTCTGCCGGCAAATCCTCGGTCGAACAGGGACGGGGATCGGCACCGGTCAACGTGACCCTGGCCGACGGCAGCCAGGCACCGCTGAACATCAACCGGCTGCGTTCGGTCGTCGCCGAGGCCTGCGAGGGACTGGACGAAGTCAACAGTCAATTGGTGGTCGAGGATGCCCTGCGCAACCTGTTCGACGGTGTCGACGAGGACGACGTCAACCCGGCGCTGGTCATGAGCGCCCGCACCCTGATCGAGAAAGAACCGAATTACAGTTATGTCGCCGCGCGCCTGCTACTCGACGGCCTGCGGCGTGAAGCCCTGACATTTGTCGAGGGAACGCCGGACGAAGCCACGCGCAAGGAGATGGCGGAACGCTACCCGATCTATTTCCGCAAGTACATCCAGAAAGGCGCCGAGGTCGGCCGGCTGGATCACGAACTGGTCAAGTACGACCTGGACCGTCTCGGCGAGGCCCTGAAGGAAGAACGTGATCAACAGTTCACCTATCTCGGCCTGCAAACCCTGTACGACCGTTACTTCATTCATTCCGACGGTGTTCGTTTCGAATTGCCGCAGGCTTTTTTCATGCGCGTTGCCATGGGGCTTGCCATCAACGAACTGGACCGGGAAAGCCGCGCCATCGAATTCTACGAATTGCTGTCGTCGTTCAACTTCATGAGTTCCACCCCGACGCTGTTTAACTCGGGAACGTGTCGCCCGCAATTGTCGAGTTGTTACCTGTCCACGGTGCCGGATGATCTCGACGGGATTTTCAGTGCCATCAAGGACGACGCCCTGCTGTCGAAATTCGCCGGCGGGCTGGGCAATGACTGGACACCGGTACGCGCCATGGGCGCGCATATCAAGGGCACCAACGGCAAGTCACAGGGCGTTGTGCCGTTTCTGAAAGTCGCCAACGACACGGCCGTGGCCGTCAACCAGGGCGGCAAGCGTAAGGGTGCCATGTGCGCCTACCTGGAGACCTGGCACCTCGACATCGAGGAGTTTATCGAGCTGCGGAAAAACACCGGTGATGATCGCCGCCGCACGCATGACATGAACACCGCCAACTGGATACCCGACCTGTTCATGCAGCGCGTGGTGGAGGAAGGCCAGTGGACCCTGTTTTCACCGGACGAAACGCCGGACCTGCACGATCTCTACGGCCACGCCTTTGAAGAACGTTACGTGGAGTACGAGGCGATGGCCGCGCGCGGTGAAATCAAAAACTTCAAGACCGTCAAGGCCGTGGATCTCTGGCGCAAGATGCTGTCGATGTTGTTCGAGACCGGTCATCCGTGGTTTGCCTTCAAGGATCCCTGCAACCTGCGTTCACCGCAACGGCACATCGGTGTCGTGCATTCGTCCAATCTCTGCACCGAGATCACGTTGAATACCTCGGTCGACGAGATCGCCGTTTGCAATCTCGGTTCCGTTAACCTGGCGCAGCACGTGGACGAAAACGGGCTGGACCAGGCCAAGCTGGAAAAGACCATCACCACCGCCATGCGCATGCTGGATAACGTGATCGATTACAACTATTACAGCGTGCCGCAGGCGCGCCGCTCCAACCTGCGCCACCGGCCCGTCGGGCTCGGCATCATGGGATTCCAGGATGCCCTGTACAAGCTGAGAATGCCGTATGCCTCGGAAAATGCGATCACCTTTGCCGATACCAGCATGGAGGCCGTCAGCTATTACGCCATCCAGGCCTCCACGCAACTGGCCGAGGAACGCGGCGTCTATCCCAGCTTTGACGGCTCGCTCTGGAGCAAGGGCATTTTGCCCATCGACTCCATGAGGCTGTTACAGGAGGAACGCGGCGATTACCTGCAGGCCGATTTCGGTTCCACCCTGGACTGGGAGGCGCTGCGCGAACGGGTGAAAACCGTCGGTATGCGCAATTCCAATACCATGGCGATCGCACCGACGGCGACGATCTCGAATATCTGCGGCGTCTGCCAGTCGATCGAACCGACCTACCAGAACCTGTTCGTGAAATCGAACCTGTCCGGTGAGTTCACCGTGATCAACCCGTACCTGGTACACGATCTCAAGTCGCGCGGGCTCTGGGACGATGTCATGGTGAACGACCTGAAGTATTTCGACGGTAGCGTGCAACCGGTCGACCGCATACCCGACGATCTCAAGTTACTGTATGCCTCGGCCTTCGAGATCGACCCGCGCTGGCTGGTGGAATGCGCCTCGCGCCGGCAGAAATGGATCGACCAGGCGCAGTCGCTGAACCTGTATATGTCCGAGCCCAACGGCAAGAAACTGGACAACCTGTACAAACTGGCCTGG
>DATIPP010000108.1:0-8317 GCA_035471825.1 Gammaproteobacteria bacterium | reverse complement strand
TATTCGCACTGAGATTGAGTTGTGGTAACAAGACTGCCCGGGCCTGTGGTTTTGCTTCCAGCGTGGCTTTATAGGCCGCAATCGCCTGTTGATAGACCGGATCGCTGACTTCCGCCATGCGATAGGCCGACATGAGATCGTTTGCCTGGCAGTTAAACGCGAGCGCGAGGCCCAGTATCAGGCAGGTCTTGTATCGGGTAAAACGTCGCAAAACTTCTTCCGTGGGTTACTTGTTGTTATTTCGGGTTGTTCCGGCACTATTCTGGAACAGCCCGGCCGGGTTTATCAATATTGTGGCATGGATTGCTCAACAGTTCTCGCCCAGGCATCAATCCCGCCGTCAAGATTGGCAACGGCACTGAACCCGCGCGACTCGAGATACCGGGCCACCTGCAAACTTCTTGCTCCGTGATGACAGATAACCACTGTCTCCGCACCCGGTTCAAGCCTGTCCAGTTCGGTGGCGATATTTCCCGTGCTGATATTGATCGAACCATTTATTTGACAGATTTCGTACTCCCAGGGTTCACGCACGTCCAGTAATGTCGGTGCATCGCCCTGGTCCAGGCGGGATTTTAATTGTTCCGGTGAAAAAATCTGCATGTCAATTGCCTCTAGAAACTGAATTCGTCCCGTCGTGGTGCCCCGATCAATGGCGGCAGGTCAGTTTCGAACAGGGCCTCCGTAGCCCATTCGTCATCACCCAGCCGGGTTATCAGGTAGGCCTCCATTACCGGTGATACGCCTGTAATCACGAACAGTCGTCCCCCGGTCGTTAATTGTTGCTGGAAGTGCGGCTCGAGGACCGGTACCGAACCGGTGACCACGATAACATCGTAGGGAGCCGACTGCGGCCAGCCGTTGATGGCATCTCCGGTCTCGAGTACGACATTATCCAGGAACAGCCTGCCAAGCTTGTCGCGCGCCTCCAGGGTAAAGTCGGGATATATATCGACGCTGGTGACGTGGCTCGCCGACTTGGCCAACAGTGCGGTCATGTAGGCGCAACCGGTACCGATTTCCAGTACGTTGTCACCGGGAGTTACTGCCACTGCCTGTAATAATCGCGCCTCTACCTTGGGTGTCATGGTGACTTCGTTGTGCGCGAGCGGGATATTCGTATCGGCAAATGCCAGCTGGCGATATTGATTGGGTACGAAATCCTCCCGGTGAACCACCGCAATCAGGTTGAGTACATCCTGGTTCAGCACCTCCCAGGTCCTGATTTGCTGTTCGATCATGTTCAGGCGGGCCTGGTCGAAGTTCATGCTTGTGCTCATCGTGCAGTAAGTTCCGGAAAAAATTGTTACTATAACCGAATAGAGTTTCGAGTAGTGCAGCTAGGGGCGCCCGTCCGCGGGCTGAGAGTGACCCTTGAACCTGATCCGGTTGATACCGGCGTAGGAAAGCAAGCACTCCACACCGGGATTGGCGCTCATATCCGTATTTCAGGAGGTTCTTATAACATGAGTGCTATACCAGAGTCATTACTGCGCGAGAAGACCGGCGTAGATCCGGCATCCGTCAAGCCGTTGCCGAATTCCAGGAAGATTTACCTCACCGGCAGCCGCCCTGACATCCGTGTTCCCATGCGCGAGATCAGCCAGGCGAATACACAATCGGACCGGGGCACGGAACGTAACCTTCCACTGGCGGTATACGATACCTCGGGACCGTATACCGATCCGGACATTGCCATCGATGTCAGGCGGGGCTTGCAGCCCCTGCGTGCCACGTGGATCAGCGAGCGTGGTGATGTGGAAAAACTGGCGGATTTCACTTCCGACTACGGACGGCTGCGCATGAAGGATCCGGAACTGGAGCACCTGCGTTACTCACACTCGCGCAAACCACTGCGCGCGAGAACAGGCTGTAACGTGAGCCAGATGCATTACGCTCGCCGCGGAATCATCACGCCGGAAATGGAATACATTGCCATCCGGGAAAACCAGAAACTGGAAGAATACAAAAATACCGGTTTGACAACACGCCATCCGGGGCAATCATTCGGTGCGTCAATTCCGGAACGGGTCTCACCGGAATTCGTGCGGGACGAGGTCGCACGCGGCCGCGCTATTATTCCCGCCAACATTAATCACCCGGAAACCGAGCCGATGATTATCGGGCGAAATTTCCTGGTAAAGGTGAATGCCAATATCGGCAATTCCGCCGTGACGTCTTCCATCGAGGAAGAAGTCGACAAGATGGTCTGGGCGATTCGCTGGGGCGCCGACACGGTCATGGATCTGTCGACCGGCAAAAATATCCATGAAACGCGCGAATGGATCGTGCGCAATTCACCCGTTCCGATCGGAACGGTACCGATATACCAGGCACTCGAGAAAGTCGACGGCAAGGCGGAAGAACTCACCTGGGAGATCTTCCGTGACACGCTCATCGAACAGGCCGAGCAGGGCGTGGATTATTTCACCATCCATGCCGGAGTCCGCCTGTCGTATGTGCCGTTAACGGCCAACCGTGTGACCGGTATCGTTTCCCGGGGCGGATCGATCATGGCCAAGTGGTGTCTTTCACACCACCGGGAAAGTTTTCTCTATACGCATTTCGAAGACATCTGCGAGATCATGAAGGCCTATGATGTCGCATTTTCACTCGGCGACGGCCTGCGCCCCGGCTCCATTGCCGATGCCAACGATGAGGCGCAGTTCGCTGAATTACAGACCCTGGGTGAATTGACAAAAATTGCCTGGGAACACGATGTGCAGGTGATGATAGAAGGTCCCGGTCATGTCCCCATGCACCTCATTAAGGAGAACATGGACAGGGAACTGGAGGACTGCCTCGAAGCCCCGTTTTATACCCTGGGCCCGCTGACGACGGATATTGCGCCCGGTTATGACCATATCACCTCGGCCATCGGTGCCGCCATGATCGGCTGGTACGGTACGGCGATGCTTTGTTACGTCACGCCCAAAGAACACCTGGGCCTGCCGGATCGGGATGATGTAAAGGAAGGCATCATTACCTACAAGATCGCCGCGCATGCGGCGGATCTCGGCAAGGGACATCCCGCCGCACAACTCAGGGACAATGCCCTGTCGAAGGCCCGTTTCGAGTTTCGCTGGGAAGACCAGTTCAACCTGGGACTGGATCCGGACCGCGCGCAGGCATTCCATGACGAAACCCTGCCCAAAGACGCGCACAAGGTGGCACATTTCTGTTCCATGTGCGGTCCCAACTTTTGTTCCATGAAAATCACCCAGGACGTGCGTGAATATGCCCGGGAGAAGGGTATCAGTGATACGCAAACGGCGCTCGAGGAGGGTATGAGTGAAAAGGCCAGGGAGTTCAGGGAAAAGGGAGGCGATATTTACACCAAAATCTGATACAGATATCTTTCTGCATCATTGATAACAACAACAAGACCGGTCCATTTTGACTGCGAGATACAAGAAACCGTTGGCGGCCTCTCCCGACCCCGACACGGCCGCCATACGGCTGGGAAAACTGCTGGATGATGATCAGGCAAGGAACTGGATAGAGACCCTGCCGGACGAACTCCTGGCTGATTTCATTCACCTGATCGCGTACTCCCATTTTCTGTATCGCCATTTCAGCCGCCATGCCGATTCGATTGAACTGTTGACCGGTGACCGGCAGGAGAGGTTTGTCGATCCGGGGCAGCTTGATGGCCCGGAGGAACTGCGGGCCTGGAAATACCGGGAACTGCTCAGGATCAGTTGGCTGGATCTGAGGAGTGCAATACCTTATGGCGATATCCTGCGGCAACTCAGTCAGCTGGCACAAAGCGTTATCCGGCAGGTACTGGAATGGATCGTCAGGGACAGGGACTATCCGCGCTTTATGACGCATGCGGTGCCGTTCGCCGTCATTGCAATGGGCAAACTGGGCGCCAGGGAATTGAACTTCAGTTCGGATATCGACCTGATTTTTGTCGGTGCCGATGAAACCGACATCGAGGGCGATATCAGTGATTATCAGGCCACGGTGGTACACCAGATCCGTCAATTCAATCGTGTCATGGAACAGGTGACGGAAGAAGGCTTCCTGTATCGCGTGGATCTCAAGCTGCGCCCCTGGGGAAGCAGCGGGCCGTTGATATTGCCGGTCGAGGAGATGGAGCATTATTACGAGGCAACGAAGGAATCCTGGGAACGCTTTGCATGGCTCCGGGCCAGGGTCGTTGCCGGTCATGCACCGATCGGTGAATCCGCCATTGACTGCCTGCAACCGTTTATTTACCGCCGTACGCTGGGCAGCGATGACCTGCAACGTTTCCTTCAGATTAAACATGACATGGCAAAACAACGGCAGAAGGCCGGTAACTGGAACGTCAAACTGGGCGAGGGCGGCATACGTGATATCGAGTTCTTTTTACAGATGCTGCAAATTGTCAATGCTCACCAGCATCCTGTATTAAAAACGACCAATACACTGTCATTGCTGGAAGGTCTGGTCAGTGAAGGATTTGTACTGGAGGATGATGGCGACAGGATTCGGGATAGTTACCTGTTTCTCAGGCGGCTGGAAAACCGTCTGCAGATGGTCGATGAAAGACAGACCCACCAGTTACCGGATGCCGAGGAACAACGGGTCAGGATAGCCAGTTCACTTGGGTTCGGCAGGCACAATGATGACAATACTTTGAAGTCATTCAACCGGGCACTGGACAGGCACCGCAACATTGCCCGTTCCTGTTTTGAAAAAATATTGCCGGAAAACCATTCAGTGGAAACCAATACGGGATAAACACATATGCAGGGAAAAATCGAAAACGGTATTGCACGTGCCTGGAATACGGAAACGGCGCGATCGAACCTGGACCGGTGGCTGTCGGTGTGTGAAAAGGAAGGCTGGGGAGAAATGCCCGAAAATATCGATCTCCTGATCCAGGTATTCGGCGCCAGTTGGTATTTCACCCGTTTTATATTCTTTCGCGGCTGCAAGGTCGCCTGTTATTTTGACGAACCGCGTCCCGATAATTATCCACGCGCAGAATTGCAGGATCGCATGTTCGGCAGGATGGCGGGTGATGATGTAGAACAGAAAATGGACAGCCTGCGCATGCAGAAAAACGAGGTAATGCTGCAGGTTCTGCTGGAATGGCTGTCCGGAAACATGGACCAGGAAAACATGGAAGTAGCGCTTACCAATCTTGCTGAAGCCGCGTTGTGGTGTGCCATGCGCCTGTTGATCGAGGAGCACGATTATACCAATGAAGACATTGCCACGCTGGCAATGGGCCGTATGGCGGGATATGAAATGAATTTCGGTTCGGACCTTGATCTGATCTTTATCTACTCGGGCCGTTCACCGGAGGAATCCAGCACACTGGTGAAACAAATACAGTTATTACTGCGGCATATCGCAGTTGCCTCGCCGGCCGGGATTCTCTACGAAATCGATATGCGTTTGAGGCCGCATGGCACTTCCGGCACCCTCATTACACCGGCTAACTATTTTATTGAATACCACACCACTGATCGGGAAATCTGGGAAAGGCAAATGATGACCCGTTGCCGGCCGGTCATCGATGATGAAGACGGACTGGCGGAAGAGTCCCTGGCTACCGTCAGGGAGGCTATCTATCATCGTTATGACGAACGTTACCTGCGGGATGAGATTATAGCCATGCGGCGCCGTGTTGAGTCAGAGCTTGGAAATCCGAAAGGCAAGTACGAGATCAAGCGGGGACGCGGCGGCATTATGGATATCGATTTCCTGACTCATTACTTCCAGTTATTGCATGGCCATGAAAATCAACAGCTACGCACCACCAGTACCCGCGAAGCATTGCGCCAATGTGAAGCGTCCGGATTAATCAAAACTGATCAATGCAGTGAATTGCTGCAGGCCTATAATTTTATGAAACGAATCGAATGTAGCCTGCGAGTTACAGATTTGAAAAGCATCAGTGCATTTTCACAACAGCCCGAAGCAATAGTGCCGCTGGCAAGGAGCATGGGTTTTGCCGGTGATCACGGCTCCGAGCAGTTTCTTGAACAATATAACAGGATTGCCGGGTCAGTACGGAACCATTTTGAAACGCTGGTAGGGAAAATATCGTGATAATGGTTATTTTGCCGCGTCTAGACTGACAACGGATTCGCTCCCGACCACTTCCGCCCGGTGGATGACACCTGCCGGAACATAAATGTAATCCCCGGCTTTGAGAACCACGCTTTCATTACCGATCGATATCCTGAAACGGCCGGCCAGGACGGCGTCGATTTTGTCCGCACCATGCCGGTGTTCCGGGAAAACCGTACCGGGGGGATAAGTGTAGGTCGTGCAGTGATAGCCTTCGGCTTCGAATCTTTTCCTTAATTCATCTTCCATACCATTTCGGTTATCGTTTTTCCAGCGTACAACCTTCATAATCAATGAACGACCGGATGCGAGTGACTACTGGTCGTCATGTTCCTGCCTTCGAGCTTGGACTGGTATAATGCCCTGTCTGCCTCCGATATCAGCATTGATGGTTGTTGATCGGGCCCGGGCGTCATGGCTGAAATACCGAAGCTCATGCTGATATATTTGTTGACCCTCGAGCCTGAATGTGGAATTTTCAAATCGAGAATGGCCAGGCGAATCTGTTCGGCGATTTTCCCGGCTTCCTCGATTTCCGTATTCGGCAGGATAATAGCAAACTCTTCCCCGCCGTAACGGGCGGCAAAATCACCGGCGCGGCGTGCGAAGGATTCCAGTACGATGGCAACACTGATCAGGCAATCATCACCGGCCTGGTGACCGTAGGTGTCGTTAAAGGACTTGAAATAATCGATATCACAAAGAATCAATGCCAGCGAGGTTTGCTCCCGTAATGCCCGGTTCCATTCGCTGGCCAGGTAATTATCAAAGCCCCTCCTGTTATTAATCTTGGTCAGTCCGTCCAGCGATGTCAGCTTCATTAATTCCTCGCTCAGCGCCTGTGCCTTGTCTTTTTCATCAATGAGTTTTTTCTCGGTCAGTTCGCGTTTTGCAATTTCTCCTTTAAGGCCATCATTCAACATGCTGACCTGTTGTTTTTCATCGGCGAGTCTCTGGTGCATTATTTCGAACTTCAAGGCCTTGGTCATCAGGCTGTTGACGCGCTGGGAGCTCAGTATTAACGAGAAGATATACATGACAATCAGAATACCGATGGCCTTGAAGATATTATCATCGTGCATGAACATGGCAATATTAAGGGGCGCCAGCGCCGGGATCATGAATAACAGGAAGCAAACACGTGACGTGGAATAGGTAGCCACGGACGCAGCCGTCAAACCCACAATGCAGATCAACATGAAATATATCAGCTCATTGTTCAGAAGCTGCAGTAGATAAACGCTGAGAACGCCCCACATAAACCCCGCAAGAACAGTACCCAGCGCATAAAGGTTCAACGCTGCCCGGCTTGAGGCAAATATCGTTTTTTTTCTAAGGTAAGTCAGGACACCGATAAACCTGCACAGCGTCAACACTGTATAAATCACAAACCAGGCAATCAGTGCGTCTGTAACGATTTTCTGGAGCAGGATATAGTAGAAGATAAGCACGACAAGAAATGATCCCGCCAGTGCGGTGGGAGCTTGCCGGAAAAGAACATCGATTTTTCGGTTTTCCAGCAACAGGTGATTATAATAGTCGTCAGGCATGACTCGAGGACCTGCAATTCAATTAATGCCTGCCCGGAGAAATACAGTCAATAAATCAAATACGTAAACCACATTGCCCCCTATGTGGTGTAGTGGTGATATCAGAATATTGTATTTATTCGAACAATATGTAACCAGAATTGATTCACGTCAAGGCACGAATAAACAAGAGTAAAATTAGATAGTTAAGACTGCAGACAGGTTTTTCATACAATAGTATCGTGACAGGGGAAGAAAATCTCTTCCGGGATGTATTGCCGTAATGCACGGGTGCAGAAGTCAATCATTTCATGCTCAACATTCTGCCTGTATCCCGTCATGCCCCGGTTATCAGTGATTGGCCCGGCAAATAACAGTTCGTCAGGATACATTCGTACCAGTTGGCGGTAATAATCGACGGGCAGACGAAAACTGCCAAGGCTGACTGAATGCAGACTCTCCACTTCTATGTGCCTGAATATTTCCCGGAACAGATCTTCATAAAGCTTCTTGTAGTGACTTTCAAAGACAAGTGGATCAAAGCGTAAACCCAGTCGCCATCCCTGCCGTTGTAATTTGACCATTGCCCCGATACGTTTATGCACTGCAGGCGTTTTATGTTCCAGGCGCTCAGCGATAACAGTCGGGGTGAAACTAAAGGCAACAATACAATTATCCAGTGGTTCCGTATCCAGTAGCGACCTGACTTGGGTACT
>DATIPP010000107.1:0-5345 GCA_035471825.1 Gammaproteobacteria bacterium | reverse complement strand
GTGAAGGAATCCGTACCGGCGTGATCAAGCATGCCGATCATACGTTCGAGATTGACCATAAGGGCAAGGACAGTTACGAATTACGCAAGGCCGGTGCCAGGCAAAGGCTGATCGGTTCTGACAAGCGCTGGGCACTCATGGTGGAAATGAATGAAGGAGAAAAGAGCGATCTTGACAACATGATAGAACACCTTGATAAACGGTCACTGGATCTTATCCTGGTGGAAGGTTTTAAACCCGAACAGATCCCCAAGATCGAAATCATCAGGCCAGCACTGGGAAAACCGCCCCTTTATCCGGATGATCCGGATATTATCGCCATCGCGACTGATGCCGAACTGCCAGACAAGACATCATTGCCCATCCTTGATTTGAACAGTCCCGAAGATGTCAGCGAATTTATTATCCGGCATGTGATGCATGATGATCATTCCAGAGTTGCCGGAAACAGCAAAAACTGATTATGAGTAAACCCGTTAGCAAGTCGATCAGTTGCCAGGATGATTTTGATCCGGAATCCCTGCCGGCTGAAATTGCTTTAAACCGGATTATCGATGCACTCGAACCCGTCAGTGAGGCCGAACGGGTACCGCCACGCAAGGCATTGTGGCGGGTGCTGGCGGAAGAAATCGTATCAAATATTAATGTGCCTTCCGGCACTAACTCGGCCATGGACGGTTATGCCGTTTTCGGTAACGATATTCCGGAAAATGGAACCGCCATCCTCGAGCTTGCCGGCAGCTCTTTCGCCGGCAAACCCTTCTCAGGCACGCCGCAACCGGGGCAGGCAGTCCGGATCATGACGGGTGCTGTCATGCCGCCGGGAATGGATACCGTGATCATGCAGGAACATGTCTCGGTCGAGGGCGAAAGGATCCGCATTGATGATGCGACACGGCCCGGTGCAAATGTGCGTCAGGCCGGGGAAGATATCGCGGCCGGTGATCCGGTACTGGGCAAGGGACATCGGCTGACACCGGCAGACCTGGGCCTGATCGCATCCCTGGGAACTGAAAATGTCCTTGTGAGCCGGAAATTGCGGGTCGCGTTTTTCTCGACCGGCGACGAATTACGATCCGTGGGAGAAGAACTCGCTGACGGCCAGATTTATGACAGCAATCGATACACGCTTTACGGCATGCTTGAACGCCTCGGTGTGGAAAGTATTGACATGGGTGTAATTCGCGACGACCGCGAAGCACTCCGGCGGGGATTTGATGATGCCGCAAACACGGCCGATATCCTGATCACATCAGGCGGTGTTTCCGTCGGCGAGGCCGACTACGTCAAGGAAATACTGGAACAATGCGGCAGCGTCGATTTCTGGAAAGTGGCCATGAAACCCGGCCGCCCGCTTGCCTTCGGACAGGTCCGGGGTACCTGGTTCTTCGGGCTGCCGGGCAACCCGGTTTCTGTCATGGTGACCTTTTACCAGTTTGTCCAGCCGGCCCTTTGTTACCTCATGGGCATGCAAAAGATTAAACCACAGACCCTCAAGGTCACATGCCGATCAAATCTCAGGAAAAAACCCGGCCGTATTGAATTTCAGCGCGGCATCCTGGATTATAACGACAACGGTGAAATGGTTGTTTACAAAACCGGCGCCCAGGGCTCGGGCATATTGCGCTCGATGTCACAAGCCAATTGCTTTATTGTCCTGCCCATGGACAGTGGCAGTATCGAGGCCGGCATGTCTGTGGACGTGCAACCGTTTTACGGAATCGTTTGATAAGCCATAACCATCCTTTCCATAATCCAGTATCAACCCGCCAGTCTTCCTATTTCGGCAGTTATGAGGCGGGAAAGCGGAAACGCGCAGGTAAAGGCCGGCGATACAGCATTCAGGAGATGAAACGAACGCTCATCACCCTCGTAACAGAAATCCATAACCAGGGAATGATCACGTGTGTCCAGCAACTGGGCACGGATCCCCGGTCGTCCCCAGTGATCGAATGACTCATTATTAATCCCCGAAACCATGTCTGCCGCCAGCTTTACCAGGTTTTTCCGGAATGACTTCTTCAATTCTTCCACGGCCAGTTTCCTGAAATTGAAACTGTTTCTTATAAATAATGCAGACTCCATGGCCGTGATTTTCACAAACTCGCCCATATTGAAATTATCCAGACCTTTATAATGTTCTCGCCAGAAAGCAGGTGTTGCCGTCGGTCCAATCTTGATGTGCTGATCAACTGTCACGGTAAAGTGGACACCCAGGAAAGGATTTTTCACATCCGGGACGGGATAGATATTGCAACCGAGTATGCCCGCTTTCTCCGAGCCATACAGATAGAGCCCCTTGATAGGCAGAATGCTGTAATGATTCGAAAACCCGAATTGACGTGCGATTTTATCCGCGTGGAGACCTGCGGTATTGATGATGTAACCGCTTTCAATATTGCCGGTACCGGTTTTCACCCGCGTTCCGTTACAGGACTCGAAGCGGGTATTTGTAACAATGTTGATGCCGTCCTCTTCAGCATCGCGATAAAGAGCTGCCATCACTTCAGAGGGATCGACTGTCGCCGTAATAGGTGAAAATATTGCCTGTTCGAACGTACGGGAACGGGGTTCGATTTCGCGGGCTTCCTTATCGGAAACCATTTCCAGCGGCACCCCGTTGATCTGCCCGCGCCGGTAAAGCTCCTGCAGTCCCTTGATTTCTCCCTCATTACGGGTAACGACGAGTTTGCCGCAATGATTGACCGGGATGTGATTTGCCCGGCAGTATTCGCCCAGCTCGCGGTTCCCTTCCCTGGTGAGCCTGGCCTTGAGCGAGTCCGCCGTATAATAAAAACCGGCATGCAATACGCCACTGTTACGTCCGCTGGCGTGCAACCCGACACGGGGCTCCTTTTCCAGCACGGTAATACTGCAATCGGGATATTCCGAACGCAATTGCAATGCGGTTGAAAGACCGATAATGCCACCGCCGATGATCAGGAAATCGGTCTGGTCGGGTTGTGGCATATCAACCCGGCGTGTTTTTCTCTACCCAGCGTTCACCATCGGCCCGTGTTTCCTGTTTCCAGAAAGGCGCTCTCGATTTGAGATCTTCCATGATGTAGCGGCATGCATCGAAGGCCGGTGCGCGATGCGCGGACCATACGGCAACCAGGACAATCGGATCGCCGATGGCGATCTCTCCCACGCGGTGTAACAGCAGGATATCGGTCACGTCCCATTTTTCACGGGCGATTCGGCAGATGTCCTGCAGATGTTTTTCGGTCATCCCGGGATAGTATTAGCGCACCAACTTGCTGACCGCTTTACCCTCGTTGAAATCCCGCATGGTTCCGGTAAAAGTTGCGGTTGCGCCGAATTTACCGGGCATTTGCACGGTACGTTCGAAGGCTTCAACCTCGGCATACGGTTCAAACGGCTCCTTGCGAATCTCGATCTGCATGGATTAGCCTCCCGTTACCGGTGGGAAAAAAGCCACTTCGTCACCATCTTTCACCCTGGCATCCGGCTTGACGTATTCCATGTTGATCGCCGTCAGAATATTGTCGGGCATCTCCGGCTCCGATTCGGAGACACGTTGCCATATCTCGGCGACAGTGCTGTCATCACCGGGCAACTCCAGTTGATCCTCGCTGCGGCCGAGGCGTTCACGCAGGCTGGCAAAATATTTCACGGTTATTGACATGGATTACAGTTAAAATAAATTGAAATATCCGGGAATTTCCGCTCCAATTATAAATCATTTCAGACCCGATTGGCGCACAAAACCCTTATGTCCAAGTTAACGCATATTAACAGCCGGGGTGAAGCCTCGATGGTTGATGTCGGTGACAAACCGGTAACCCGTCGTGTCGCCGTTGCCGAGGGCTTTATCTGTATGCAGGATGAGACTCTCAAACTTATTGTCGAGGGCAAGCATAAAAAAGGTGATGTGCTGGGTGTCGCACGTATAGCAGGCATTATGGCCGCAAAAAAAACAGCGGACCTGATTCCGTTGTGTCACCCGGTTTCCCTGTCGCATATCGATATCGAGCTTACCGTGGAGGAAACGGAAAGCAAAATTCACTGCACCGCAAGGGCGGAGACCCGGCACCAGACCGGCGTCGAAATGGAGGCATTGACCGCCGTCGAGATCTGTTTATTGACCATCTACGACATGTGCAAGGCCGTCGACCGCGGTATGACCATCGGTGGCGTCCGGCTGGTGGAAAAATCTGGCGGCCGCTCGGGGAAATGGAAACGAAAAAACAGTTCTGAGGACTGAGGACTGAGTACTGAGTACTGAGTACTGAGTACCGAGTACTGAGTACCGAGGACTGAGTACTGAGAACTCAGCACTCAGCACTCAGCACTCAGCACTCATAACATGTTACTCGTTACTCAAACCTCAGCACTCATCACTTGTATTAATCATACTTGATGTACTTGAATCTCGGATCGTCCGGCGTGCCTTCCAGGGCGCTGTCCTCGTCCAGACCCGGTTGCCACTGGATGACCTCCTCGATCTTTTTTGCCAGTTCGAAATCCTTGTCGGTAACACCCTTGGCAGCGTGATTAACCAGCTTGACGATGACAAATGCATAGGATGCCGCGATGTCCGGATGATGGAATGCCGCTTCCGCCAGGTGGCCGACAGCATTGATGACCATTAACGTGCCTTTCCAGCCACTGGTCTTGTACTTGCGGCGAATCCAGCCATCCTCGTAATACCACTTCGGTAATTCATCTTTCAGGCGCGCCTCGATTTCCTTTTCATCATAGGTCGCGTCTTTCTCTTTCTTGCGCCATTGAGTCATTTCAACCTCCTGATTTTACTGAAATTTCAGCAGTGCCGGCAAGTTCGGTTGTTATCATCGAGCGTATCTGTTTGACCGCCCGGAAATCAACCGCTCTTTCCCGGATATTGTCCCGGCAAAGCGCACCCCGAAAACCCAGGTAGTCCGGTTCCAGATCCCGGAGGGATGGAATATCTTCACGTCGCAATGATCCGGCCAGCCCCACCATCAACTCTGCCCGTCGGGCTCGATGAATCAATTGTTCCAGGTCCTGTTGAGTCACCCGTTTACGTAGACTGCCCCGGGACTTATCCGCCGTATCCAGCATAACGCCAAGTAAACCGGCTTCCCGCAGTGCATTGAAATCCAGGTTAAGAAATTCGCGGTCCGCAAAACAGACAAGAACGATATCGATACCACGATCGGCCTGTCTTTTGAATACGGACAGGATCTCTCTGGCAAGGTGTTCTGCAAACAGTCCGACCTTGACGATATCAACACCGGTCTCCGACATCTTTTGAATTGCACGGGAGAGCAAACCAGTTTGCATGGGCAGATCACCGATCGTAGCACTGGTCAGGAAATGTCCGCCAGACAGCTGGACAA
>DATIPP010000106.1:0-15429 GCA_035471825.1 Gammaproteobacteria bacterium | reverse complement strand
GAAGATCACGAAGTGATGGAAACCATGGTACCCCCGGATACCACCGAGAGGACCGGTTTCTGGACCCTGGATGCACGCAGCAAGGAAGCCGGACCATGACCGGGACCGGGACAACTGTCGAATCACACACACCGGTCATGCAACAGTACCTGGGTTTCAAGGCACAGAACCCGGACAAGCTGCTGTTTTTTCGCATGGGCGATTTCTACGAGTTGTTTTACGAAGACGCCCGCAAGGCCGCCCGCTTGCTGGATATCGCCCTGACCCGGCGGGGACGTTCGGCCGGCGAACCCATACCCATGGCCGGCGTTCCCTGCCACGCCGCAGAATCCTATCTTGCCAAACTCGTCCGGATGGGTGAATCGGTCGCTGTCTGCGAGCAGATCGGTGACCCGTCCACCAGCAAGGGGCCGGTCGAACGGGAAATAACCCGCATTGTCACACCCGGCACCGTAACTGACGACTGCATGTTGCAACAGCGGTCCGACACCCTGCTGGTCGCCATTTACAGGCAGGTCGAACAAATCGGCCTCGCTGTCCTCGATTTGAGTTGCGGGCGGCTCGAATTGATGGAGATCAACAGCATGTCTGCACTCTGGAATGAACTGGCAAGACTGCAACCGGCCGAAATTCTGATTAGCGAGGAAGAAGATACCGATACGTACCGTGACAAACGCTGGACATTGACACCCAGACCTGCACGGCTTTTCGACAGGGACACGGCACTGGATCAGATCGCACAACAGTTCCCAACGCGCGATTTGAAAGAGCTGGGTTGTGAAGAGCTGGATAGCGCCGTCATCGCGACGGGATGCCTGTTACATTACACGCGGGAGACGCAACACACGACCCTGCCACATATTCAGTCACTGCGGGTAATAGAACATGCCGATCATATCCTGATCGATCCCAACAGCCGGCTGAACCTTGAACTTGAACACAGTCTCGCGGGTGAAAAAAATCATTCCCTGCTGAAAGTCATCGATACGACTTCCACACCGATGGGCGGCCGCTTGCTGCGTCGCTGGCTGCATCACCCGCTCAGGGACCGGGAAACACTGCGCCACCGCCACGCCGCGGTGTCTGCCCTGATCAATGAACAGGGGTACATGGTGTTGCAGGAACCCCTGCGTGCGATATCCGATATGGAACGTGTACTGACACGCATTGCACTCAAGTCTGCCCGGCCGCATGACCTGCTGCAATTGCGGCAGACATTGTCGATCATTCCCGATCTGCAACATGAAACCGGCCGGTTCGATTCACCCCTGCTGGAATCTCTCCATACCCGCATGCGGGCTTTCCCGGAAACAAGGGAATTGCTTGAATCGGCACTGGGCAGTGAACTGCCTGTAACTATTCGCGACGGCGGCGTCATTGCGGACGGTTATCACCCGGACCTGGATGAACTGCGGCAGATGAACCGGGATGCCGGCGATTACCTGGTCCGGATCGAGGCGCGGGAACGCAAACGCACCGGCCTGTCAACGCTCAAGGTGAGTTACAACCGGGTACACGGCTATTACATCGAAGTCAGCCGCGCACAAAGCAATGCCGTCCCGGACGATTACAGCCGCCGCCAGACGCTGAAATCCAGCGAGCGCTTCATCATCCCGGAACTGAAAGCATTTGAAGAAAAAATCCTGAGTGCCCGCGAGAAAGCTCTGGCGCTGGAAAAACGGCTTTATGAAGACTTGCTGGAACAACTTACCGTTGAACTGAATCCATTAATGAATACCAGCCGTGCCATCGCTGAACTGGATGTACTGGTGTCGTTTGCCGAGCGCGCCGTCAGTCTCAACCTGGGCCAGCCGGAATTATCCGATGTGGCCGGCATTCACATCCGCGGCGGGCGTCACCCGGTCGTGGAACTGGTGCAAACCGAACCGTTTATCGCCAACGATATCGATCTCGACAACGAACGCTGCATGCTGATCATTACCGGCCCCAACATGGGCGGCAAATCGACCTATATGCGACAGACCGCGTTGATCGTCATCCTGGCGCATATCGGGAGTTTTGTGCCGGCGGAAGTTGCCCGGATAGGTCCCGTTGATCGTATTTTTACCCGCATCGGTGCCGCCGACGACCTCGCGGGAGGCCGTTCCACCTTCATGGTCGAGATGACCGAGGCGGCATCCATCCTCCACAACGCCACCCCACACAGCCTGGTATTGATGGACGAGATCGGCCGCGGTACCGGCACCCGGGACGGGCTCGCGCTGGCGTGGGCCTGTGCGGAACATCTGGCGAAGAAAGTCCGGTCCCTGACGTTGTTCGCGACCCATTTCTTTGAACTGACCGCACTGCCAGAATCCGCCGACGGGGTTGCCAATATCCACCTGGATGCGATAGAACACGACGACAGGATTGTATTCCTGCACACAGTCAAACCGGGGCCGACCGATCGCAGTTACGGCATTCAGGTAGCTGAACTTGCGGGCATACCAACAGATATCGTAAATCGGGCGCGTGAATGTCTGCAACAGGACGACTACCCGCAATTGCAATCACGACCGGCACAGTCACAAAAGGATCTTTTCCCGGAAAAACATCCAGTACTGGAATTGCTGGATTCCGCAGACCCGGATGACATGTCACCCAGGCAGGCACTGGAACTGCTCTATTCCATGAAAAAAAATCTCCAGAGTTAATCAATCAACATCAACAACAACAGTTTTTATCCGGTAATGCAATGAACTGGCGAAGAACAGGTATTCTTGCGGCCTACGATCTGCGATATTCCGTTTTGCGTCTCAAGGGGCTGGTCTTTCTCATACCCTTTACCTTTTTCTGGTACTGGTTAATCAAATCCCTGCTGGATAACAGTGCCCGTCACCTCGTGTCGACGGAAGGACTTGCCGTGACGGCAATGCTGTTCAACCCGGAGATCGCGCAGACACTTCTCATCCTGCATCCACCCAGCCTGTCGGTCTTTTATATTGTCATCCTTTCAACCGCGCCTTTTTTTGTCATGCTGGGTGCCAACAACCAGTTGGCCGGTGACGCCGGCCGGCAGACTTTTCGTTATTATCTGACCCGCTGTACACGCAGCGAATTATTTTTCGGCCGCTTCATCAGTAGTTACCTTCTGGTTGCAGTAGCGATTATTATTGTTGCCGTTATCACGACCTTTATTTCCCTCTATCACGATGATCACGGAAACGCGGAAACAATTGCCTACGCCATGCAGGTCACTTTCCTGACGCTGGCCTATATCCTGCCTTTCATTGCCTACATGGCCATGGTTTCGTCTTTTATGGGCTCGGCACTCTCCACGCTGCTCGTCGCCGTCGCCCTGTATTTTGTCCTGTTAATACTGACGACCTACATAAACCATTACCTGCCGGTCAATATGTCGTTATTGCCGAGCGGAATCAAGCACCATTTATTCAATATTCATCCGCAGGATCTTTATTACGCCCTCGGCGGCAGTACTTGTTACACCCTGATCTACGGGATGATCGGCTGGTGGCTGTTTCAACGGCGGAATATCTGAATGATCCCATTCATTGAAAGCAACGACCTGGTCAAGGGTTACGGCAGCATCCGGGCACTGGACCATTTGACGCTGTCCCTGGGACGGGGGAAATCCATCGGCCTGGTCGGGCCGAACGGTGCCGGCAAAACGACTTTTCTGTCGCTGCTCTGCGGTTTTATCCGCCCGACCTCGGGTAATCTCAGGGTCATGGGACACACGGCCGGATCGCGGGCATTGAAGGGGCGTATCGGGACCTTGCCGCAAGATGTCCCGTTCATGCAGGGCATTCCGGTATTTGCACAGTTGACCCTGTTTGCACGCCTGCAGGGATTCGCGGGCAAAGATGCCCGCCGTGAGTCCGAACGTGTGCTGCAACTGCTGGATTGCCGGGAACTGGGCAGGCAATTTCCCGAAACCCTGAGTTTCGGGCAACGGAAAAAAGTTACTCTCGCCCAGGCCCTGGTCGGGCAACCGGACCTGGTATTGCTGGACGAACCGACTTCCGGTCTCGATCCGGTCGCAGTCAACGGTGTACGGGCAATCATCCGCAAACTGCGCGACGGACATTCCTTCATTATCAGTTCCCACAACCTGGAAGAGATTAAGGACATCTGCGAGGAGATCGTCGTCATCAACAAGGGCAAACTGGTCCGGCATTGTGCCATCGACGATCTGCTGGAAAAAAACAGTTACCTGACAGTGTTGCTGGACCGGCCGGTAGAACCCTCACTGCTGCAGACCTTCGAACAAATGCCTGCCATCATCAAGGTCAGCCCAGACCGTGATAAGACCAACCAGTTGTCGATTTATTTCAAAAGTGATAACCCGGACGAATTACAATACGAAATCCTAGACCTCCTGAGAAAATCCGGCGTGGTTGTGAATGAGTTCAGCCGGGGTACTGCATTCACCGACAAGGTGGTGGAACTCGTCAGCTGAAAATCGATTCTTTCTGATTATGGATATATTCCGAAATTTGCTTTTTCAAACATCCTGAAAACGGTATTATACCGGCCCAATCAACAGCTTAACCATTAATCACAAAGGGTGAATCCAGATGACATTCGTCGTTACCGAGAGTTGTATCAAATGCAAGTACACCGATTGTGTCGAGGTCTGTCCCGTTGACTGTTTTCATGAGGGACCGAATATGCTCGTCATTGATCCGGATGAATGCATTGATTGCACTCTCTGTGAACCGGAATGCCCGGTCGATGCCATCATGGCGGAAGAAGATGTCCCGGAAAACCAGCAGCAATTCATTGAACTGAATGAAGAATTGTCGCGGGAATGGCCGGTCATCAATGAAATGAAGGACCCGCCGGAAGACGCCGATGAATGGAAGGACAAGCCCGACAAGCTGCAGTACCTGGAACGCTAGCCGTTGCTTCAGCACAAGCCATTGATTTCAAAAGAATTTTAGCCCCATTGCCAAGGCAGGAAAATCACTGCCGGGTTTTCTATACTAGGCCCTATGCCGAGGCCATTCATTATCATTTGCCTGTTGTTTCTGTCCCCATCACTGGCGGCGGAAGCCGGGATCTACAAGTGGACGGACGAAAGCGGTATCGTCCATTACGGCTCGCGGCCGGGCAACCACGATGCCGTCAATATCGAGATTAAACCCGCTCCGGAATTGCCCGCCGATCATGCCACGCGAAGGGAAAAACAGCGCCGGCTGTTAAATCTCTACGAAGAGGAACGCGAGGAAAAGCGTGAACAAAAAGCGCGGGCCAAACAGGAAAAGCAGGAACGCCTCGCCAATTGCCAGCGGGCCCGCGATTATTACAAGACCATCAAGACGGCTGCCCTGCTGTACGAAATCGACGACGAGGGCAATCAGGTGATCCTGGATGAACCCGAAAGGCAGGCGGAAGAGAGCCGGATTATCCAGTACATGGATAACTGGTGCGATTGAGCCGACGGACGGCTTTGAAAACTATCGATTTTTCGGGTATCCCCTGCTAGACTTTTGCAGGAAAATCAGTTGAATAAGCCCGATTCCTATATCAATTTAAAATCTCATGACAATGCCCCAACCAATGCCCAGCACCCTGCATGTGCATACCACGGATTTCCCTGTCACGTACGGGGACAATATACCGGCATGTTTTTTTTAACCCTCTGTTTTTATTGATTTTTTGAGCACGCAATGGGCAGCGGCCTGGAAATTGTCAATGTCTCCGATGTCGGCCGCAAGCGTCCGCACAATGAAGACAGTACCGCCTCTAACAGTGACATTGGCATTTTTGTGCTGGCCGACGGCATGGGCGGTTACAAGGCAGGCGAGGTGGCGAGCGCCATCGCCGTTATGACCATCCTGGATGATGTCGGTACCGGGCTGAAAAAAGTGCCATCCGGTTCCGGTAACGGTGGTATCGGCGGGGGTTTCAGCTATCATTCGGACCTGGTTAAAAAGGCCATCGACCATGCCAACAGCAATATCTACCAACTGGCCCAGTCCGAGTCGGATTGCGAGGGAATGGGTACCACGGTTGTCATCGGGCTGGTCTGCGGTGATCGGATATCCATCGGGAATGTCGGTGATTCAAGGCTCTACCGCCTGAGGAATAATCAGTTCGAGCAAATTACCAAGGATCATTCATTGATTCAGGAGCTTATTGATCGAGGATTTTATACACCGGAAGAAGCCGCGGAAAAGACGCCAAGAAACCTGGTCACCCGCGCACTGGGTCTGGACGCCGGCGTGGAGGTCGATATTATCGAGGATCAGGTCCTTCCCGGTGATATTTACCTGCTCTGCTCGGACGGACTTAATGATATGGTAAATGATGAAGAAATTCACTTAACCCTAAGTAAATATAGTGCTAATCTTGTACGCGCTGCCGATGAACTGGTGCGGATGGCAAACAGTAACGGTGGCAAGGACAATATTTCAGTTGTCCTCGTCCGGGTTAAGGAAATAACCGCCACCCCTGGCCGGGGAGGCAACTTACAAAAACTTTTCAGTCGATTTTTTTGATGCTGGGGGATAGGACAGAGCTATGGCAAAGTTAGTTCTGAGCATGAATGGTGCCGTTCAAGGCGAATTTGAACTCAATCAGGAACGTCTGACCATCGGTCGCAAGCCCGAGAACGATATCCAGATTGATAATCTTGCTGTCAGTGGCAAACATGCCCTGATCATTACGATTCTTGACGATTCCTTCCTGGAAGACCTGGGCAGTACCAACGGTACCTATGTTAATGGAAAACTGGTTAAAAAACATGCGCTGAAGGACGGTGATGTCATTGCCATAGGCAAACACGAACTCAAATATGTCAACGAAAATGCCTCGGCCGATGATGACGAATTTGAAAAAACCATGATCATCAAGCCCGGTTCGGCGAGTGCTGCCGTGGCTGCCGCACAGGCTGCGGAAAAGGCCGGGGCCGGGGCGGAAGCTGCACAGGCTCCCGCCGGTGGTGATTCAAGCGGGGCGGCACCAGCCGGCGGCAGCGGGATGCCGCTCGGACGACTGACGGTTTTAAACGGACCGATTGCCGGCAAGGAACTGGAACTGACCAAGGCCCTGATTACGCTCGGCAAGCCCGGCACCCAGGTCGCCGTTATCTCTCGCCGTCCACAGGGTTATTTCCTGACCCATATTGAAAGTGACGGCGACGGTAAACGATACCCGGTAGTCAACGGTGATACCATCGGACCCAAGGCCTATCAATTGAAGAATAACGACCTGATCGAACTGGCCGGTATCAAGATGGAGTTCTCAACCTCCTGATATCTTTTCTATGATTCCCGGCTTCCGGACCGGATTGCCAGTCATTACAGTCAACGCGACAGTGCTTCGCGTAAATCGTCCAGAAACTCAGTATAAATTTCCCTGACTGCCGAGTTGTACGCCAGAACGGCATCCCCCATTGTATTTCCATCAATCCGTACCGTTGACGTATAGTCCTTCACCAGAAGCGGCGTATAGTTGTTGAATTCATCCACCCGCAACTCGATCCCGACGCTGCTGATTGCCTGATCTCCCTGCCGTATCTCCTCAAAGTCCGTTACTCTTCCGCTTATTCGCAGACTGTTGTGGTGAATGATGGTATCGGCAATTACCATGGGAGCTGCATTCTTGCTGCGCAGATAGCGGACAAGGGCATCACGCAGCATATCCGGCGGTGATGTTGCCCAGAAATGGTAACGATACTGTTTCAATTCCTGCCTGCTTTCATCTTCGGAATAAAGCATGGCGCGTTCATTGAAAAGACCCTCTGCAATAAAATCGTTGACATGCAGCGATTCCTCCGTCACGAAACCGGATCCGGCATCCGTAGCCGGTATGGTCAACCGGTAATAATGATCGACAGGTACGGGATCGATTCGGCCACACGCCGCCGTCAACAACACAAGAAAAGTGAAAAGGAACGGTATTATTGTTTTCATTCTCGTACTCCTGCATCCTGCTGTGGGGTGCTCCTCAGGAGCAAACCCGGATTCTCCCTTAACTCACGGCTGAGTTCGTTGAAATTACGGCTGCTGGTTTCCATATGATGAATAATTGAATTAATGTTCATGGACACAACATCAAGCGATTTTCTCAAGTCCTCAACAGACGCACTGACATTCTCTTCGTTCGATTCAACCAGTTGATGGATATTCAACAGCACCGCATCCATGGCAATCCGGGTCCCTTCGATCCGCTGTACAAGTTCATCCAGCGACCCCGATGCCGAATCCAGGTTGACGAGAATATTTTCAATATTCTGTTGATTGTCTTCATCAAGCAGGACCAGCAACCGGTCGGCACTGGTATTGAGCTTGTTTAACACGGTATTCAGTTCCGGGAAAACCTTCTGATCCAGATTTTGATTGACATTATCCACCAGCGGCCGGACGTGATTGGACGTCAAATCAGTCAGGTCATCCACCAATGTCTGGAGATTGGAATCCAGGTTATCTATGAGCGGCCGGATGCTGTTTCTGGACAGATCAGTCAGGTCCGTGGCGACCTCGTTTACTGCCGTAAATATACTCTCCGCTTCCTTGCCCCTGATCGTGTCACCGGGAGAGTAGGTGGTTTTACTCTCTCCTTCCTCGATATCTATGGTGATTGCCGCCAGCAGGCCGGAAGCAACTATCTGTGCCACGCTGTCATCCGGAATGGTCCAGTCCTTTTCAATGCTTAACGACAGCCGGTACCGGGTCCTGCCTTCTTCCTTTACCGGTTGTATATCTTCCACCTGCCCAACCTGGTAGCCCTCGTAGAGCACCAGTGTCCCGTACTTGATGCCAGCGACATTATCGTAGACCACGTAATATTCATCTGCCGGCCCGGTGCGTCCGGTTATCTTGTACATCACGACAAAAAAGGCGCCCAGCATGATCAATACGAACACGCCGACAACCATGTAATTGATGTTCTCGCGCTTCATTATTCTTATATCCTCGTTAACCGGTCCAGGTATTCATCAGCATGGATCTCCTCGGTACTTGGTCGCCGGTTAAGCAATGACTGGATGCGTTCATTTTCCGAATTCCGTACTTCATCAACTGATCCGATCATCAGAATATGTCCCCGATCAAGTACGGTGATCCTGTCAGCAATCTTGAATGCACTTTGCAATTCGTGTGTCACCACAACAATGGTCATCTGCATGGCATCGCGTAATCGCAGAATCAAATCATCCAGTTCCGCCGATACCACCGGGTCCAATCCTGCCGAAGGTTCATCAAAAAACATCAATTTAGGGTCCATTACGATTGCCCGCGCAACTGCAGCACGCTTGATCATTCCGCCGGAAAGTTGCGCCGGCATCAGGTTTTCAAACCCGCCGAGGTTGACCACCTCCAGTTTCATCCGCGACATGATCTGGATTGTCTTGCGGTCCAGCCTGGTATGTTCAATCAGCGGTAACTGTACATTCTCACCAACCGTCATGGAACTCAGGAGTGCACCTCCCTGGAAGGCAACTCCCATGTTTTTCCGCAGCTCATGCATCTCCCTGGCATCCAGCTCGGTAATATCCTTGCCCAGCAAATGGATACTCCCCCTTGTCGGCCGTCCGAGGCCCAGCAGGTAACGCAAAAGAGTACTTTTCCCTGAACCGCTGCCGCCCATGATAATCATGATTTCGCCTTCTTTGACGGCCATATTCACACCATGCAGGATTTCAGTATTGCCGTAATGGGTAACCAGGTCCCTGACCTCTATGGCGGTATTTTCATTCTTGTCAGTCATTCATTTATATTAACGGTTGAGAAAGTAGGTAAAAATCATATCAGCAATAACAATAAATGATATTGCCATCACTACAGATCGCGTGGTCGCCTTGCCGACGCCTTCGGCGCCTCCCTTGACACTGAATCCGTTCACGACACCGACCATGACAATGATTGTGGCGAATACAACGCTCTTGTACAGCCCCTGCATGACATCATCTACTTTCAACACTTCGATGCTCTGGCTTGCATAGGCATCATAGCTCAGCCCCAGTTCGATGCCGCTGTAAACTGCACCGCCGAGAAGGCCTGCCAGATCCGAGAAAAAAGTCAGCGTCGGGACCATGATTAACACCGCCAGCAGTGCCGGTGAAATCAGGTAGCGAACTGGATTGATTCCCATCACTCGCAGTGCATCAATTTCCTGGTTGACCTGCATGGTTCCTATCCGGGCGGCCAGTGCGGAACCCGAACGGCCGGCAATCAGAATGCCGGTAATCAGGGGACCGAATTCACGCGTCACGGAAAAGGCGATGCCCAGCACAACCTGGGATTCGGCACCAAACGTCTTTAACGTGTGGATACCCTGAATGGCCAGCATAACACCGATAGCAAACGAGAGAACGAAAACAATGGGAATGGCCGCGATGCCAATCTGCATCATTTGGGAAAAAACGGAAGGTACACGTACGGATTGATTAAAGAACGGGCCAACAAGAATCCAGAACAGGCTCTCGACCAGCAGGGCAAAAATGTATCCGGCCTCTACCACGGCAGACACGGTCGTCCTGCCCAGTTTTTCAAGGATAAACACCCGGTTACTCCGTCCGGATCACGAGTCCTCGCGTAACCGTTCTTCCAGACTGGTATATATGGGAAATACCTTGTCCAGTCGTGCAAGCTCCAGCACGTTCATGGCGGATTCGCTGACGCCGACAAGAGCAAATTTCAATTTTTGTTTTTTTGCGTTTTGATAGCCTTCCACGAGACTGGCAACACCTGAACTGTCGATATAGGTAACCCCGGAAAGATCAACCAGCAGGTCCCTCCCCTTTTCCAGATTTCCGAGAATGTGTTTCCTTGCCTCAGGCGAACAGGAGAGATCGACTTCGCCTTCAAGCTCCAGTATCGCAAAACCGCCCTCTTCGCGCGTAGTGATATTCATACTGCATCTCTCTTATTTGTTTATATTTTTAATCATCTCGATGTAGTTTCCCCGACCACCCTCGAGATGCCCCATTGCGCATTCGTCCATTATCTCCTGCATGAAATGCGTGCCCAGACCACCGGGACGGAGATCATCCAGGTCCCTGGGCTTGACGCAAGACAAATCAACAGGCTCGGCATGATCCGTAATCCTGAATTTAATGTGGTTATCATTATTGAGGATTTCGAGCACAATTTCACGTGAATAGTCGCCCTTGTAGGCATGCTGAATAATATTCATGCAGGCTTCATTCACAGCCAGAACCATCTTCTCGGCCAGTTTCTCACTGCATCCCATGGATTCGGCGGCGCGCTTGACCACGACCCGTATCAGGCACAGGCGATCCGGGTGCGACAGAAAATGCATTTTGACCAGATGTTGTTCGTTCATCGGGCAACACAATCGATAACCATCAGCGTAATATCATCACGCTGGTTTATGTCCGGTTTGCGAATCTCGGCAATGATGCTCTCCAGCCGCTTGGATGCCGCCAGCCGTGGCTTGGACTCGATAATCCGGATAAGCCCGTCAACATCCAGCTGCTCGTTGTCCGGACCGAGGCTCTCGGTGACGCCGTCGGTGAACAGGTAAAGACTACCTCCCGTCATAGGGATCGTCATGGTGGGAAATTCCATGAACGGCAGAATTCCCAACGGCGGGGCCTGGGCCGGTATTTCCTCAAAAGACCCGTCACTATGATGATACAACGGCGGTTGATGTCCGGCATTGGACAGGTTGATCTCGCCTATATCCATATCGATAAAACCGGACACGATTGTGATAAACATTCCGTGTGATACGGTCTCGCAAAGTTCATCATTCACACGCGCCAGCAGTTCACCGGGATCCATCACGGTACGGGCGAGATGATGCAGCAGGCTGCTGGCCTTCGCCATGAGCATCGCGGCGTTCATGCCCTTGCCGGAAACATCCGCAAGATTGAAATAAATCCGGCCGTCATCAAGGCGAAAGAAGTCATAAAAGTCACCGGAGACTTCCATTGCCGGGACATTCATGCCGCGCACGGGGAAGGCCGTATCGTCATCCAGTCCGGGCAGGAGGTCCATCTGGATCTCCCGTGCCAGTTCCAGCTCCTTGCGCATGCGCTCCTGCTCGACGAGGGCCTTGGCCATCGTCGCATTGTGTATCGACAATGCCGCGGCAGATGCCAGCGCCATCAAGAGGTTCTTGTCGTGATCATCAAACAGTCCATTGCCGCTTTTCTTGTTGACCAGCTCGAGGGCACCGATACAGTTGCCCCGGATCAAAAGTGGTGCGCAAAGAATAGATCTTGTGACAAAACCGGTATTTTCATCGACGGACTTGGCAAAAGCCGGGTCCTTGCTCACATCCCTTACTATCTGGCAGGTTTTTGTCTGAACGGATTTACCGACGATGCCCTGGTCTGCATCCAGCCTGAGATTGAGTATATTGACCGGGCCGGCACAATCGCGGCATACCAGGTCATGGCTATTGTTTTCCAGCAGGAATATGGAAGCCGCCTCGGCACCCATGTAGATCATGATCTTCTCAATCGCATTTTGCAGCGTCTCCTCGATATTCAGCGAAGAGGCGAAACCCTGCGAAATCTCGGCCAGGACGGCAAGTTGATCTTCCAGAGTATGCTCCAGGGTGAATTCCGGGGTCTTGTTCAGCAGCGTGTAGACTTTATCAGCCATGTCTATTTTATCTTCTTCAGGCTCTCCAGATAGGCAGTCTCGTCAGGCAGTGAATTATTGCGTTGGGCGGTCCAGAGAACCTCGCCGAGGCATTCCATCATACGATGTTCCAGATTGTGCTGGCCAGAAAATTTTTCCAGTAAACGCGTATAAATTGCACGAATACCGGGTGGCCGGTCCGTCGCCACCTGTTCCCGCAGGGTAATGTGCATACCCATGTGAAGGAAGGGATTGGTCTCCCCCCGATCCGGTGTAAATTCCCCGGCGAGTGCATCTTCATCCCGCTCCAGCAGGGAATGGTATTCAGGATGTTCAAGAATAATATCGCGCACCAGAGATTCCATGGCTTCCAGCGGCCTGCCGGCGCGATGTTTTTTCCATACCTCAATGAAAAACCGCCGGCTCGTCTCACGGTCCTGGATAAAGGGACCGGGCATTAAGGATCCACTCCGGCCGTGAATGATAGATCAGCATACTTTTTCCTGTCTTTCCATTCACAATATTCATAAATTGGACATTCGCCGCATTTCGGGTTACGGGCAAGACAAGTATAGCGTCCATGCAGAATCAGCCAGTGATGGGCATTCTTTTTGAACTCGTCCGGCACAAATTTCATCAGTTTTTTCTCGACCTCGAGCGGGGTTTTCCCCGGCGCCATGCCGGTCCGGTTGGCGACACGGAAAACGTGTGTGTCGACGGCTATCGTCGCATGACCGAATGCGGTGTTCAAAATCACGTTGGCTGTCTTTCGTCCCACACCCGGTAATTTCTCCAGCGCCTCGCGGTCATCAGGCACCTTGCCCCCGTGCTCCCCTACCAGGATACGGCAGGCCTTGATGATATTCGTGGCCTTGCTGTTATACAGGCCGATGGTCCTGATATAACTCTTCAGTTTCGACAAGCCCAGGTCCAGTATCTTTTCCGGTGTATTGGCAACCTTGAACAGCCTGGCCGTCGCCTTGTTAACGCCTACATCCGTGGATTGGGCCGAAAGTATCACGGCAATGAGTAATTCAAACGGAGAACGAAAATGTAATTCAGTGGTCGGTTTCGGGTTTGCGGCCCGCAGGCGTTTGAAGATTGCTGTCCTTTTCCGGCTGTTCAATGTCCAGATTCCTATGCTTATGCCCGTCGGCGGATTTTTGCTAGCCTTTCCCCGGGATTGAACAGCGCGAAGATCAGACCGGCGACAATAAACGCTCCCGGGGCGGTATTCAGTATTTCCCAGGTAAAACGCTCATCGACAAGCCGGACAGCCCGTGTACCTGCCGCTTCGCCAAACAACAGGCCGGCATCCCGAAATAGTACACCGGCACCGATTACTTCCCGCAAAAGACCGATTGCAGCCAGCAAAAAAATCATGATGACGCAGGTTTTTACAGTCTCGCCGAATGCAACGCGAAATGATCGGCGTAGTACAACTTCTTCATTATTAATGAACAGAACACAGTTCATGGCGATCAAGGGCAGATAAATGCCGAGCAGCAGGCTGAATTCATAGCAAAGAGCCATTGCCGACATATGGATCACGGCCACAATCGTTGCGGCAATCAGGGCAATCATAAAAATACGATGTTCGGGCGGGATCATGCCCCGTAACAGGTAGACGGCCGCACCTGTCAGGCATAATGAGAGAGCAAAAATCATTCCCATGGCAATCCCGGCGACGATTCCTGTTACCGGTATCAGCAGGGGACAGATCGACAGTGCGACGATGGTTTGATCCTGTAATGACGCCGTTTTCATGTAGTTACCGGAAAATCCTGAATCTTCGCGCCTGCACCAGAAATGCCCAGTGCACGCCTGAACAATTCGTTACTGGTGCAAATACTATACACGAATACGCCATCATGTAATCCCGGTAACGAAAATTCATCCGGTATTTCATCAGCTTAGCTGCCTGGCATGTTTAATGCGATGCAAAAATGCCTCCAGTCAGGTTTCAGATCATTGCCGGGGACATTTAGCGGGATTGTCGCAACATATTCATGAACCGATTATCGAGATACACCCGGAAGACGCGGCCCGATTTCATCTGACTGACGGCGCACTTGCAAAGATCAACAGCCGCTGGTGGGATTCGGTTGTCGGCAGAGCCACCGTCACCGACCGGCAACGTAAAGGCAGCCTGTTCATCCCCATCCACTGGAACGACCAGTTCGCGAATTACAGCCGGGTGGATGCAGCTGTCAATCCTGCGACCGATCCGGTATCCGGACAACCGGCATCGAAACACACGCCGGTGATGATCGAACTGGTGAAAGCCGCCTGGTCCGGTTTCTACCTGAGCCGGGATAAACACCCCTTGCCGCCGTGCCGGTACTGGTCGCGACAGTACGGATACGGCTACTGGTGTTATGAGATCGCGGGTGATGAATTACCGGAAGACTCGTCGGCATGGGCTAAATCGTTCATGACGGATGATCCATCGGAACATGAATGGCTGGAATACTGCGATGTCACCATCGGCCGTTACCGTGCTGCACGCATCCAGGATGGCAAACTCATCAGTTGCCTGTTTATCTCCCCGGAACATAAACAACCCCCGAGAAAAACTGGTTGCAGGCTCTGTTCCGTGAACAGACATTGCAGAAAATACAGCGTGCCTGCCTGCTGGCAGGTAAACCCGCAGGGAATGGTGCAGATCCCGGCCCCGTGATCTGCTCATGCTATAGCATCGGTAAAAACAGGATCATACAGGCCATCCTGAAAAAAGATCTTGTTTCCGTCGAAGCCATCGGCGACTGCCTCCGGGCCGGAACCAACTGCGGGTCCTGTATCCCGGAACTCAGGCAACTCCTCGCGCGAAAATCGCCCGCAAACGCAGCATAGAAAAATAACTTTATTTTCCGAAAACCATAGATTAGGCCGGTGGGATGCCCGGCAA
>DATIPP010000105.1:0-1876 GCA_035471825.1 Gammaproteobacteria bacterium | reverse complement strand
CAATCAGTCCACCATGTAAATTGATAATTGACTGGGCGATCGAAAGGCCCAGCCCGGTTCCTTCCGGACGGCCTGTGATCATTGGATAAAAAATTCCGGTTTCTATGTCAGGCGGGATACCCGAACCGTCATCAATAATATCTATCCGAATAACCAGACGATGCACTCGTTTCAGGATCGTAAACTGGCGCAATATCCGTGTACGAAGACAGATATGCCCCATCGGGCCGGCGGCCTGCATTGCATTCTGGACAACATTCAGCATTGCCTGGATGACCTGTTCGCGATCAGCCTGTAAATCAGGCAAGCTGGGATCGTAATCACGCTCGATATCAAACGCCTCTTTATATTCCGCCTCGACCAGGCTGCAAACGTATTCCAGTAATTCGTGAATGTTGACTTTCTTGGCCGTGATCTTTCGATCACTTGCCAGCATGCGATCGATAAAATTATGCAGGCGATCCGCTTCCTGGATGATAATGCGCGTGTACTCGACCAGTTCACTGTGGCCGTTATCCAGTTCATGCTCCAGCAATTGCGCCGCTCCGCGGATCCCGCCGAGCGGGTTCTTGATTTCATGCGCCATACTCCTGATCGATTCGCGGGCTGCGTCGTGCAGCATGGTCAGGTTTTCTTCCCGCATGACCCGCTGCTGGGTATCGGCATCAACCAGTTCGACAATAATCTGGATGCATATTTCATCTTCAAGTACCGGCGTCACCTTGCAGTCCACCGTGATGGAATGTTCGTTCTGCAGTACCAACGGCAGTCCCCGTTCGGTATAGGGATGACCAGTCTTTAAACAACGTTCGATTATTTCGTGAAACAATGAAGGCGGTGCAATAATACCCTCGGGGTTGTGTCCCATGACGCGGCGCTGGCTCACAGACAACAGGTCCTCGCCGGCACTGTTGATACCGGTTAATTGCAGATTTTTGTCAAACAACATGACCGCCGTCGAAAGGTTATCAAGTACCTGCAGGGAAGATTCGGCAGAGATGGTCATGATTATATCAATATTGCACTATTTTGGTGCAAACGGCAAAGGACCATTCGCACCTTTCTCCAGACTGAAATTAAAATTATTTATACATCAACAGGTTATAAACCCGGCATCAGGGGCCATTGGTACTGATAGTTATACGAGCAAAAAGCAGACCAATGGCACGGAAATTCGCCGGGGAATCACCGACTCACGATAGCGGTTTTCCGGTCGACGGGGTTTCAGGGATTTGGTGCCGGTTTTCCGCCTGTGGGACCGGTTGTGGGTGGCTTGTGCTGAACAGAATGACGGTGGATGGTAAACGAAATGGGAGCAGACCGTATTTTTTCATTACCCTTTCCATCTACGACAGCCGCGGACAGGGAGTGTGAGCCGCGATTCAGATTTTCAAGGTTGAACTGCATGCTGGTTCCCTGTGTCGCCTCGTTGCCATCCAGGTACACGACAACTTGATGACCATTCCTGACTTTCAGTTTCGGTGCAACTGAAACGGACACAGTAATATTACCATCATTGGCACTGATGGCTTCGCCGCTGCCGGGACTCTGAATGGCGACACTGGTATATTCATCGCTGTCATCTTTCTTGTCGGAAGATAAAGATCCGGTACCCCTGGATTTGACGCTCGGAGCATCGATTGTCTGGATTTTATCAATCCTGATTTCTTCCGCGCCGGGTGACGGCTGATCGGAAAAAATGACATTACCGTCTTCATCCACACTGCGGTAGACTTCCGCCGATACCGGCAGGCACATGAAGAAAATCATGACTAACAAGGAGATACGCATAAACGCAGCATAGTCCATATATCAAGGGCACACAATATTAGAGTGCCCGGAGTATCACCGAGTTCAGCACCCGGTCTGCAAAAAA
>DATIPP010000104.1:0-5101 GCA_035471825.1 Gammaproteobacteria bacterium | reverse complement strand
CAGGTAACGACTGACAAGTTTCTGAAAAAAAGAGAGTTTACGTGATCGTTTCGATCGTTTTAATCGTGGTGTCATTCTGGTTTTCCCTGGATGTTAACCGAAGCGGGTAAATAAATTATTCGTTTAACCAGGCGGCTGCATCTTTTGCGAAATATGTCAGGATGGCGTCAGCGCCGGCACGCCGGCAGGAGAGAAGGGATTCCAGGACAACGGTACGTTCCTCCAGCCAGCCGCTTTGTGACGCCGCCTTGAGCATGGCGTATTCGCCGCTGACATGATAAACGAAAGTCGGGATGCCCAGTTCCATCTTGACACGGTAAACGATATCCAGGTAGGGAAGTCCGGGTTTGATCATGACCATGTCTGCGCCTTCCCGGATGTCCAGTGCAACCTCGCGTAGTGCCTCGTCCGAGTTTGCCGGATCCATCTGGTAGCTGTACTTGTTGCCGCCGCCGAGGCTTTTGGCGGAACCGACGGCATCCCGGAAAGGACCGTAGAAACCGGAGGCATACTTGGCCGAGTAGGCCAGAATGCGCATGTTGTGATGGCCGGCATATTCCAGGGCATTACGGATGGCGCCGATACGGCCATCCATCATGTCGGAGGGGGCAACTACGTCTGCACCGGCATCAGCGTGGCACAGGGCCTGCTTGATAAGGACCTCGACCGTGGCATCGTTCATGACGTAACCGCTGTCATCGATCAGGCCGTCCTGGCCGTGGCTGGTATAGGGATCCAGGGCGATATCAGTGATTACCCCGAGTTCCGGAAACTCCTTTTTAATCGCGGCTACGGCACCCGGCACCAGACCGTCGGGATTGTATGCCTCGGCGGCACCCTCTGATTTCTTCTCCACCGGTACAACCGGGAACAGCGCAATGGCGGGGATGGCAAGTTTCAGGAGTTCCTCTGCTTCCCGGAGCAGTTGATCAATACTCAGGCGCTCAATCCCCGGCATGGATTCGACCCCCTGGCGCTGTTTTTTACCTTCCAGCACGAACAACGGATAGATAAGATTGTCCGTGTGTAAACGGGTCTCGCGCATCAGCCGTCGACTGAATTCGTCACGGCGCATTCGCCGCATTCGGGTCGCGGGGAAACGTTCCAGTAATTTATCGGTCAATATATTATTCCCGTATCAAAGCTTGAGGCGTTATTTTGTCAAAATAGACAGCAATTCGCTATCCTGTATACGTCTTAATAATTATTTTTCATGTATTCAGAAACAGTTCATTTTTTCATATTCACGGCGATGCTACTCGGCATGCTGGGCTGGGAAGCGCTTTCACCCAGGCGGCGTGTAAGTCGATTACTCTGGCAACGCCGTGTTAACAATTTGCTCCTCGTCGGGGTCGATATCCTGTCTGTGTTATTGCTCCCCCTGGTGGCCGTCGGGGCCGCGGCAATCGCCGCGGAAAAAGGCTGGGGCCTTTTAAATCTCCTGCAGTTGCCAGCAGCGGTCATATTTATCCTGTCACTGGTATTGCTGGATATGCTGATTTATGCACAGCATATCCTGATGCACAAAATCCCGTTGTTGTGGCGGCTGCACAGGGTCCATCACACGGACCGTGAGATCGACGTTACCACCGGTGTACGCTTTCATCCATTCGAAATTGTATTTTCCATGGGTTTGAAAATCGCAGGCGTAATGCTAATCGGCGCCCCCGTGCTGGCCGTGGTAATCTACGAAATCCTGTTAAATGCTGTTTCCATGTTTAATCACAGCAATATCAACCTGCCGGTCACAATAGACGGCCTGATCCGGAAATTGATTGTCACGCCGGACATGCACCGTGTACATCATTCGGTAATACGCCGCGAAACGGACAGTAACTACGGTTCCGTACTGTCACTCTGGGACAGGCTGTTTCATACCTATATACCCCAACCCGAGGAAGGCCATACCGGCATGACCATTGGTCTGCATGAATTTCGTGATAAACGTTCTGTCGGGTTATTCTGGTTGTTGTTGCAACCATTTTTAAATTCTAAAGAACCCCCTCAGCAAACAAGTCAAATTCAGGGTGATAATCATGAATATTGAATCTTCAGTGTTGAATCGTTATTCAAAAAGTGCGCGGGAAAGGGAAGAAGCCCTGTGTTGTCCCGTTGAATATGATGCCCAATTGCTAAAATCGTTGCCGAAAGAAATCGTTGAGAAAGATTATGGTTGCGGAGATCCTTCGAGGTATATATTGCCGGGTGAAACGGTACTGGATCTTGGGAGTGGTAGTGGCAAGGTCTGCTATATGGCGGCGCAATTGGTCGGTGACGGTGGTTGTGTTATCGGTGTTGATATGAACGATGATATGCTCTCACTTGCACGGAAATACCAGGAAGAAATGGCGGAGAAACTGGGGTCTGACCGGGTACAGTTTCACAAGGGCCATATACAGGATCTCGCGCTTGATGTCGAGGATATGGAGCAATGGTTGGAAGAACATCCTGTTTCTGATAGCAAGGGACTCGCGGCATTAGAAACATGGCAGAAAAAACAGCGAATGGAACGGCCATTAATAGCATCAGATTCCATTGATCTTGTAATTTCAAATTGTGTATTGAACCTCGTATCTGACGAGAGTAAAGAACAACTGGTAAATGAAATATTTCGTGTTGTTAAACCCGGCGGACGAATTGCCATTTCCGATATTGTCAGTGATGAAGATATACCCGAGCATTTGAAATATGACGAAAAACTCTGGAGCGGCTGTATCTCCGGGGCATTCCAGGAACAGGAAATAATACAGATGTTTCGTGACGCCGGTTTCCAGGCAGTTTGTATTGATCAATGGTCAGTCGACCCGTGGAAGATTATTGAAGGAATCGAGTTTCGTTCAGTCACAATCACTGCGGTTAAACCAGAAGATTGTGAGTGTCTGGACAAGGGGCATGCTGTCATCTATCGTGGACCATTCAGTACAGTTTATGATGATGACGGTCATGAATTTCCGCGTGGAGAAAGGATAGCTGTTTGTGAACGGACTTTTAGATTTCTCACAGAAGGACCTTGCTGTCATTCATTTATCGGCATCAAACCAGCACATGAGCAAAAAGCAATACCCTGGTGTGCACCTGCAGGAAAGCGCCGTCTACCGAGCGAAACCAAGGGCAGATCATACAAATCTGAATCAAACCCGTCAGATTGTTGTTAAGATGAAAAAAACAAGGAGTAAAAATGGCTGCAAAAATTATCGACGGCAAGTCCATTGCAAAAACTGTTCGTGAAGAATGGAAACAACGAGCGGGGGCATTGAAGGAAAAGGGCATATTGCCCGGACTCGCTGTCATTATCGTTGGTGATAATCCGGCATCAAAAGTATACGTACGTAACAAGATCCAGGCCTGCCATGATGTTGGCCTGCATTCGGAGGTACATGAATTGCCGGGCGATATCACTGAAGAATTATTATTAAAGACTATCAATCACCTGAATTGCAATCCGGATATTCACGGTATCCTCGTTCAGTTGCCGTTGCCGGAGCATATCAACAATGACAGCATCCTCGAGGCTGTAAGCCGGGACAAGGACGTGGACGGATTCCACCTTTACAACATGGGTGCCCTGATGAGCGGTAATACGGTGTTTCCACCCTGTACGCCGTATGGTGTGCAGTGTCTGCTGGAATACACGAACATTCCTATCGAGGGTCAGAATGTCGTTATCGTCGGGCGGAGCAATATCGTTGGCAAACCCATGGCAATGATGTTATTGCAGAAAAATGCCACGGTGAGTATCTGTACATCGAAGACGCGTGATCTTTCCGAATACACGAGAATGGCCGATATTCTTGTCGTGGCCACCGGCCGGCCGAACCTCATCACTGCCGACATGGTGAAAACCGGGGCCGCGGTCATTGATGTGGGTATCAACCGGACGGATGAGGGCCGGCTCGTGGGAGATGTCGATTTTGAAAGCGTTAGGGAAAAGGCCGGTTACATCACGCCGGTACCAGGCGGTGTCGGGCCCATGACCATTACCATGCTGGTCGCCAACACAGTGATGGCCGCCGAGCGCTCTGCGGCAAGAGGCTAGTTTTCTGAAGGATTGTTCCTGATTACCGCCGGCAAATCCCGGGTATCACCGGCCAGTAACAGGTTATTTCCCCGGGCATATTCATGGATGAATTCGATCCGGTCTTTCGACAGGGGATGCGTACTGAGAAACGGCGGCGGTACATCCCGGTTTTTCCCGTCGATATTCATCAGCGATTGGAACAGTTCATCAGCACCATTCAGATGCCCGTATTCAGCGGCGACTGCAGCAAGCCCCGTGCGGTCTGCCTGTAGTTCCTGGGAACGGGTGAAATTAAGCAGCGTGATCATGCCGGCGCTGTTGACGACTTTTCCGACGAAATATTCACTGCTGAGCCCGGAAATCGCCGAAAGTAAAAGGCCGATTACAACACCCCGGCCCATGGCGATCACCGGATGGCGATGCAGGATATGTCCCATCTCGTGGGCGATTACCATCGCCAGGGCGTTTTCATGCGGCAACATGTCGATAATGCCCCGGTAGATATAGATATGCCCGCCGAGCGTGGCGTAGGCGTTTTTAACGGCCGCATCAATATAATGTACGTTGAACTGCATCTCTGGCGGCACATCCATGTGTCTTGCCAGTCGATCGGAGATGTGCTGCAGGTAGCTTGTGACTTCCATGTGTGATTTGTTTTCGATTCCGTGTTCGAAAACCAGTTTCTGTTCAATTTCGAAAGGAATATAGAGGGCAAGCTTTTCTGCCAGCAAGGCAAGAATTACGACAGCGAGAAAGAGTGTGCCGAACACGCCTGCGCTTAATATCAGGAAATCCTTAAACGGATGTTTTTCGCTGACGTTAATCCCCTCGGGGATTTCCGGGTTGGAATAGTCCATGGTCCGGGATAAATATGAAGTGATGTCTTAACCGATTTTGCGGATTTCGCGGATAAACATAACTACCGACAAAACTACCAGGAAGATGCCGATACCAAGCAGGAAGATTCGCGGAGTCGTGGCCATCAATGAATAGAGGATCAGGCAGCCGCCAATGAAAGCCATTCCGCCGATCATGGGTCCCATGTGAAATCTCCTGTTACATATGCATAAATATGGTGTTTCA
>DATIPP010000103.1:0-5825 GCA_035471825.1 Gammaproteobacteria bacterium | reverse complement strand
TGATGATACGGCTGCCGCCGGGTGTGCCGAGTATGGCGACCTTGTCACCGGTCTCGATAAACGTCGGCGACATGCTGGACAGGGGACGCTTGCCGGGAGCGATCTGGTTGGCCTCGTCGCCTACCAGGCCATACGCGTTTGGGGTCAATGGCTTGATGGCGAAATCATCCATTTCATCGTTCAAAACAACTCCCGTACCCGGTGGCATGAAACCGGAACCGAAAGGATAGTTGATACTCAACGTGGCGGACACTCGGTTGCCTTCAGTATCCAGGACGGAAAAGTGCGTCGTGTGCCGGCCCTTGATGGCAACATCCGTAACACCGGCGAGTTCATCACTGGAAGTGGCGCGGTCCAGGTGAATACCGGCCGCGAGACCGTCGGCGTAATCCTTGTTCAACAGGCGTTTGATCGGGACGTCGACAAAATCGGTATCCCCGAGATATGCCGCGCGGTCGCGGTAAGCACGTCGCATCGCCTCGACGATGACGTGCTTGCGCGTGACATTATCAAGCCGGCCCAGTTCGAAGTTTTCCAGCATGTTGAGTGCCTGTCCCAACACGATACCGCCGGAAGACGGCGGCGAAGCGGAAACCATGCGCATGTCGTGGTAACGCGTCATGATCGGTTCACGTTCGACGACCCGGTAATCGAGCAGATCCTGTTGCGTCCAGATACCGCCTGCCTCGCGCGTACCTTCAACCAGCCGGTCGGCGATCGGTCCGCTGTAAAATCCGGCCGCGCCCTGCCGGGCTAAGGTTTTTAATGTTTCGGCAAGGTCCGGCTGTTTCAGGATGAACCCGTTCCCGGGTATCTCGTTGTTTTCGAGAAAGACGTCCGCCGCCGCGGGTGACTTCCGCAATACATCCAGCCGGAATCCCGCCAGCAAGCGGTAGGTTTCCCCGACGGTAAAACCTTCGCCGGCATAACGGATAGCCGGTGCCAGGTTTTCGGCCAGTCCCAGGCGGCCATACCGGTGATTAATGTGATCGATGCCGGCCGGGACACCGGGAATGCCCGCGGCCAGCGGGCCGTTCAGCGACAGTCCCTCGATCACCTTGCCCGATTCGTCCTGGTACATGTTCCGCGTCGCGGCCGCGGGCGCGGTTTCCCGCCCGTCGATCATGACATAATGATCCTTGCCGGCGACGTATAACAACCAGAAGGCACCGCCGCCCAGGCCGGAACTGTAGGGTTCCACCACGGCCAGCGCCGCGGTAATCGCGACGGCGGCATCGAAGGCGTTACCGCCTTTTTCAAGAATCTCGATGCCGGCACGGGTCGCCAGCGGATGCGCGGTAGCCACTGCCGCTTTTGCTGGCAGTTGTTCTGCCGAAACAATGAAAGCGACAAGGGAAAAACCGATCAGTAGAAATGCAGCGAACCGGCGATACATGGTATCAGGGAATGATATTTACGGAATGAAAGACACGGAGCGGCAAGGATTCAGTTTTCCTGTTTAAGTTTTTTTTGCAGGGCCTTGAGGACACACTCGTGGACGAACTGGCTGACATCCCCGCCGAGCGAGGCGATTTCACGTACCAGGGAGGAGGAGATAAAGCGCAGGCTTTCGTTGGGCGTCAAAAAGATCGTTTCCGCCCTGTCATATAATTGCTGGTTCATCCCTGCCATCTGGAACTCGTGATCGAAATCCGATGCGGCACGCACGCCGCGTATGATCACGCGCGCCTCGTACTCCCGTGCGAGATCAACCACGAGACTGTCGAAACTGCACACCTCGATATGCTCGACACTCGCCAACGAGTCTTTCGCAAGTTGCACACGCTCTTCGGCTGTAAACAACGTATGCTTGGTCGTGCTCTCGGCAACGGCAACCAGCACCTTGTCAAAAATACCGGCGGCGCGTTTCGCGATATCACAATGCCCGCGCGTTATCGGATCGAATGTCCCGGGATAGATAGCGGTGATTTTCATGTGGGTGGCGTTTCTTACTATTCAGTAATCGATAATTTTACACTGCCCGGATAACAAATGCCTGTAGATGCAATTTCTGAGTACTGAGGACTGGGTATAAATACCTGTCACTCATCACTCAGACATCAGTCCTCGTTACTGTACTTAAGCAACATGTATTGTACCTGCCCCGCTTTCTTTCGCCTGACGGTTTCCAGCCCGGATGGTAGCCGGACGTCAGCGCCGGTTTCAACATAAACCAGTGCGCCCGGTTTCAGGCAGTGCTGTGTGATCAGTTCCTCGCAGCTCTTTTCAACCAGTCCCTTGCCGAACGGTGGATCGATGAACACGATATCAAACTGTTTATCCTTCCCGGCAAGCCAGGCAAGCCCGTCGGACTGATCCAGGTCCACTCCCTCGGCATTGAGTGTTTCAATATTGTCATGCAATTGCCGCAGGGCGGCATCGTTTTGCTCCACCAGGCAAACATGGGACGCACCGCGCGAAAGTGCCTCAAAACCAAGCACGCCGGTCCCGGCAAACAGGTCCAGGCATTCGGATCCTTCAATGACGGGTTGCAACCAGTTAAACAGTGTTTCCCGGACACGATCCGGCGTTGGCCGGAGTTCGCTGTTGTTCGCGACCGGCAATTTGCGCCCGCGCCATTTTCCCCCGATGATGCGGACCTTGCCTGGCGGCCTCTGTTTCAGTGTTACTCCCCTGGAAAGCGTGAATGATCAGGATGATTTCGCCGGGCCCACCAGCACGGAAACCATCTTCTCCGGTGACAGGTGTTTTTTGAAAGCCCGTTTCACATCCTCCACGGTTACCTTGCGGACATTGTCATTAAATGTATTCAGATAATCCAGCGGCAGATCGTAAAAACCGATCATGGCCAGGTAATTGAGGATATTGCTGTTGCTGTCGATGCGTAACGGGAAGCCGCCCGTGATGTTTTTCTTGGACGCTTCCAGTTCTTCCTCGGTGGGACCCTCCGCGACAAAACGTTCGAGTTCCTGCTTCAACAATGCCAGGGCGTCCTGCGCCTGGTCAGTTTGTGTCTGCAACCCGGCGATGAACGGCCCGCGTTGGCGCATTTGCTGAAAATAACTGTAGGCGCTGTAGGAAAGACCGCGTTTCTCGCGGATCTCTTCAAACAGGATCGAGACCATGCCGCCGCCACCGAGGACGTGGTTCCCGACGTAAAGCGGGAAATAGTCCGGGTGACCGAACGGGATACCGGGCTGGCCGACGAGGATATGCGTCTGGGTCGAGGGGTGATCGATCCTGACCGTTTCGCTTTCTTCCAGCAAATCTACGGCGGGTATTGCCGATGGCTTTTCCCCGGCCGGCAACACGCCGGCGATGTCATTCGCCAGTGCCTCGGCCTCGCTGCGATCGAGATCGCCGACGATCGCCAGCATGGCGTTGTTGGCTACGTAGTATTGTTGATGAAAGGCAATGACGTCTTTCCGCGTCAGCGCCTGCACGGTTTCTTCCGTGCCCTCGTTCGGCCAGGCATAGGGATGATCACCGTAGAGCGCGGAATAAAATGCGTCCCTGGCGAGATCGCCGGGAGACTGTTGCTTGCTGCGGATTCCGACCAGCATGCGTTCGCGCTGCCGTTCGAACGACTTTTGCGGGAAATCCGGTTGCGAGACCACCTGCTTGAAAGTCGCGAGCGCCTTTTGCAACAAGTCCGGTTCCGACAGGCTCCGGAGACTCACCGATCCGGAATCGTAACCGGAACTGCTGCCGAAGTTTGCACCCAGGCTTTCGAACTCCTCGCTGATCCGGTTGGCGGACTTTCCGGCTGCGCCCTCATCCAGCAGGCTGCTGGTCAGCATGGCGACGCCGCGCTTGTCCCCGTCGCGCGCACTGCCGGCATCGAAAATAAGCTGAATGTCGATCATCGGCAGTTCATGCGCCTCGAAAAAATACACTGGCACACCGTTATCGGTTTCCCAGTGCTGGATTTCCGGGACGGCACGGGCCAGCGATGCGGCAAATAAAAACGTTAACAGGACAACGGATTTTTTAATGAACATTCCCTGCTCCCATGCCGGCGGGTTTCCTTTGTCTTTGCGGCCGGTCCAGCGGTTGCGGTTCGAGCTCGGCCACCGTGAGCCTGTCATCGACCAGGTATTTCCCGGCTACTTCACGCACCTGTTCGGCAGACACGGACTTGACCTTGTCAACGTATTCATCGGCGAGTTGCCACGGCAGACCGACCGTCTCGAAAATACCCAGTACCATTCCCTGGTAAAACGCGGAGTCCTTTTCATAAACGTCTTCAGCGACAACCTGTGCCTTGACCCTTTCCAGTTCCTTTTCATCCACGAGGTTGTTGACCAGGTCATTGATCTCCGCGCGAATGGCGGCCTCGAGTTCATCGATGGTGTGACCGTTCGCCGGCACGGCGCTGACAACAAACAGGCCGTCCAGCCGCTTGGCGAGGCTGTAACTGGTGCCGATGCTGGCCGCGATCTCCTTGCCGCGGACCAGGTTTTTTGTGAACCGCGCACTGGTACCGCCGTCGAGTATCCCGGCAAGGACTTCAAGCGCATAAGGTTCCCATTCCGGCACCTTGTCCGGGTTATCCATCGCGCTTTTCAGGCCGGACACTTTATAACCCATGTATAGGTGCGGCAGTTCCGCCGGGCGCTTGACTACCACGCGCTTGATGCCCTGCTGTTCCACTTCGGGACGCGGGTGAAAGTTGATCGGTTCGCCGGCCGGTAACGGGCCGAAATGTTCTTTTGCCAGGCGGTAGACCTCATCCGGGTCGACATCACCAACGACGACTACGGTGGCGTTGTTCGGTGCGTACCAGCGTTCATACCAGTCGCTCAGTTCATCAATGGTCATTGTCTTGAGATCGTGCATCCAGCCGATGGTCGGTATGCGGTAAGGGCTGCTTAGAAACGCGGTGGCGTTCAGTGTCTCGTAGGTGTAATTGCGGGGATTGTCATCGGTGCGCCAGCGGCGTTCTTCCTGCACGACCCGGATCTCTTTTTCGAATTCGTCTTCAGGGAGGGTCAGGTTGCGCATACGATCGGCTTCCAGTTCGAAGCTGATCGGCAGGCGTGATTTTTCCAGTGTCTGGAAATAGGCCGTATAGTCGTCACCGGTAAAAGCGTTTTCCCGCCCGCCGTTTTCCGAGATTATGCGTGAGAATTCACCGGCCGGATGTTTTTCCGTGCCCTTGAACATCATGTGTTCCAGTGCATGCGAGACACCCGTGATACCGTTGTACTCGTAGCTGGAACCGACCTTGTACCATACCTGTGATACCACCACCGGTGCGCGGTGATCTTCTTTCACCAGTAACTTCAGGCCGTTGTCCAGTACATATTCATGTGCCTCGGCCCGCGCATTGAGTGAATAACCGGCAACCAGGAGCACCAGCACAGGAAACAGTAAACGATAAAACACCTTCAAACGTGTTCTCCAACGGGGAATGACAAATAAAATGGACACCTTACACTGCCACCGGCAGCGTTCAAACAGGTTTCATGACTTAGAGCCCGAATACACGCGGGAGTTCGCCGGCGGATAATGACGGCATATAATGATAGGATACGCCGAATCCACTTATCACCGCCAACATGATTTTCGGACTTAAATCCAGACCTGAACCGGAAGCCAAACCGGACAAGCAAACACTGAGGGACCGCCTGAAACGCGGGTTGAGCCGCACGCATTCGGTTTTGTTTGCCGACGTCCGTGACCTGGTCCCGGGAAAAACGGTGCTGGACGCAGCAACACTGGAGGAACTCGAAGACCGCCTGTTGCTGGCGGACCTTGGCGTAAAGGCAACCACGCACATCATCAATACCCTGCGTTCCGAACTCAAGCACGGGGAAAAAGACGACCCGGAACGGATCCTGGCGGTCCTGCGGGAAACGCTT
>DATIPP010000102.1:0-5318 GCA_035471825.1 Gammaproteobacteria bacterium | reverse complement strand
CCCTTGAGGATCAGGTCCGCAATATGCGGTGTATTAATCATGATCTCGACAGCGGCACAACGCTTGCTGTCGATACCCGTCACCAGGCGCTGGGAAATTACGGCGCGTATATTCAGGGACAGATCCATGAACAGTTGCTTGTGCATGTCCTGCGGGAACAGGTTGATCACGCGCTCCATGGCCTGATTGGAATTGTTGGCGTGCATGGTGGAAATGGCAAGGTGGCCGGTATTGGATAACTCGAGTGCGGCCTCCATGGTTTCGCGATCACGGATTTCGCCGATCAGAAAGACATCCTGCGCCTCACGCAATGAACTCCGGAGCGCGGCACGGTAGTTTTTTGTATCCACCCCCACCTCACGCTGGTTCACGATCGACTTGATATTCGGATGACTGAATTCGACCGGATCTTCAATCGTCAGGATGTGGCCTGCCATGTTCTTGTTGCGATGATTGATCATCGCAGCAAGTGTCGTCGATTTCCCGGACCCGGTCGCGCCCACCATCAGGATCAGCCCGCGCTTGTGCAGGATCAGGTCATTCAGGATCTCCGGCAAGCCGAGCTCATCCAGCGACGGGATCTGGGACGGGATGAGGCGTAATACCATGCCGACTTCTCCGCGCTGGAGAAATACATTGACACGGAAACGGGCGGAGCCGTCCTGCAACGCGATGGCAAAATCGACTTCCATGTTTTCCTCGAAGTGCCGGGTCTGCACCTCGTTCATGATCCCGTAGGCGGCCGCTTTGCAGAGATCACCCGTAAGAACGGTCTTGCCGACCGGTGCCTGGTTGCCTTCTATCTTGACCTTGACCGGGGAATTCACCGTAAAGAACAGATCCGAGGCATTCTTTTCTACCATCAGTTTCAGATACGGTGTGATATCCATCGCTCTATCCTGTATATCCGGTTATTTTTATCAGTGGCGGAAGATGACCAGGTACTGCTGGCTAGCGCAGCATTCCTCCATGTTCTTCCTCGTCCTCTTCCATTTGCAGGTGATCGAGCCCTTCCATTGAATCCTTGTCTTTCGCTGCCTTGCCTTCCAGCTTTATCCTGAGGCGCAGTTCGTTCATGGAATCGGCATTGCGCAGCGCATCTTCGTAGGTGATCTTGTCGTCTTCGTAGAGATCAAACAGGGCCTGGTCGAAAGTTTTCATACCAAGCTCGTTGGACTTGCCCATAAGAGCCTTGATCTCATGCACCTCGCCTTTGTGAATCAAATCGGCAATCAACGGCGAATTCAGCATTATCTCGATTGCCGCCACGCGCCCGGCACCGTCCTTGGTTTTCAGCAAGCGCTGGGAAACAACGGCCTTGAGGTTGAGGGACAGATCCATCAACAACTGTTGGCGGCGCTCTTCCGGGAAAAAGTTGATAATCCTGTCCAGTGCCTGGTTTGAACTGTTGGCGTGCAACGTGGCCATGGCCAGGTGACCGGTTTCCGCGAATGCGATACCGAATTCCATGGTTTCCCGGTCACGGATTTCACCCAGCAGTATGACATCAGGCGCCTGGCGGAGTGTATTCTTCAAGGCAATGTCCCAGTCATCGGTATCCACGCCGACTTCGCGTTGCATGATGATGCAGTTCTTGTGCGGGTGTACATATTCAACCGGGTCTTCAATGGTAATGATATGGCCGTAGCTGTTCTCGTTACGGTAATCGATCATGCCTGCCAGCGAAGTCGATTTACCGGAACCGGTACCACCCACCATGATAACCAGGCCGCGCTTGGTCATGGCGATCTCTTTCATGACCTCGGGCAGCCCCAGTCTGTCGATCGTGGGCACATCGGTTTCAATCGTGCGCAGCACCAGCCCGTTATATCCCATCTGTACGTAGGCATTGACACGGAAACGGCCGATTCCGACCGGGTTGATGGCGAAGTTACATTCCTTTGTCGCCTCGAATTCCTTCAGTTGCTTGTCATTCATGATGGCATGGGCCATCGCCTTGGTGTTATCCGCGGTTAGCTTGGTCTTGGAGACCGGTGTGACCTTGCCGTCAATCTTGATGGCGGGTGGAAAATCAACGGTGATAAACAGGTCGGAGCCTTTCTTCTCAACCATGAGTTTAAGAAGATCCCGCATGAATTTAATCGCTTGTTCGCGTTCCATAGACTCTCCTCCTGCTTGTCTCGCCTTTTACCTCTGGATTAAAAGTTGTCTTTGTTTGCCGCCTTGGAACGGGCCTCGTCCTGCGTAACGACGCCTTTCTGAATGAGCTCCTGCAGATTCTGATCCAGGGTCTGCATGCCGAACTGCTGGCCGGTCTGAATGGCCGAATACATCTGCGCAATCTTGTTTTCGCGTATCAGGTTACGTATGGCCGGTGTGCCGATCATGATCTCATGTGCCGCCACGCGACCGCCGCCCTTTTTCTTCAGCAGCGTCTGGGAAATAACGGCGCGCAGTGACTCCGACAACATGGCACGAACCATGTCCTTTTCCTCGGCCGGAAACACGTCGACAATACGGTCGATCGTCTTGGCGGCCGAACTGGTGTGCAGGGTGCCGAATACCAGGTGGCCGGTTTCCGCCGCGGACAGCGCCAGGCGGATTGTTTCCAGATCGCGCATTTCACCGACCAGGATGGTGTCCGGGTCCTCGCGCAGGGCAGAACGCAGGGCCTCGTTGAAACCGAGGGTGTCACGGTGCACCTCGCGCTGGTTGATCAGGCACTTCTTGCTCTCGTGTACGAATTCAATGGGATCTTCAACCGTGAGTATATGACCGTATTCAGTCTCGTTCTTGTGATTGACCATGGCTGCCAGCGTGGTGGATTTACCGGAACCGGTCGGGCCGGTGACCAGCACCACGCCGCGGGGATAATCCGAGATATTCTCGAAAATCTTCGGGGCATTTAATTGTTCGAGCGACAGGATCTCGGATGGAATGGTCCGGAAAACAGCAAAGGCTCCCCGGTTCTGGTTGGCAGCGTTGACACGGAACCGTGCCAGTTTCGGGACCTCGAACGAAAAGTCGCATTCATAGAATTCCTCGTAATCCTTGCGTTGCTTGTCGTTCATGATGTCGTAGACCATGTCGTGAACCTCTTTATGGTCCAGTGACGGCACGTTGATTCGACGTACATCGCCGTCGACACGAATCATGGGTGGCAGACCGGCCGAGAGGTGCAGATCCGAAGCCCCGTTTTTAACCCCGAAAGCGAGAAGTTCACCGATATCCATCTAACCCTCCAGTCCGGTAATACCAGTTCAGAATAGTCTACAGACTAACATTGACATAATCATGCTACTTCACGAGATAAAGCCAGTAACGACAACCCTGGAGCTCTCCGCTAGAATCTCAATTCTCCATAAGTATTACAGGGTTGCCGGACAATCTTACTTTTTTTTTCAAGTATAGACCACTGTTAAGCAATGAAAAATACGGCCACAGCGATAAATGAAATCCGGGCAAGGATCCGTGCAGCGGAAACCCGGTTCGGTCGCAAGCCCGATTCCGTCCGGCTGCTCGCCGTCAGCAAGACAAAACCGGCAGAATTGGTGCTGCGCGCCATCGAATGCGGGCAGACCGAGTTTGCCGAGAACTATGTCCAGGAGGCAGTGGAAAAAATTACCCGTATCGGCCTGCCGGGACTGACCTGGCATTTCATCGGGCCGGTACAGTCCAACAAAACAAAACCAATTGCCGCCAGTTTTGACTGGGTACACAGTCTTGACCGGTTAAAGATTGCCGAACGACTAAACGCGACCCGTCCCGATCACCTGCCGCCCCTGGAGGTCTGCCTGCAGGTCAATATCAGTCATGAAGCAAGCAAGTCGGGAATCAGTGCGAATGAACTGGATGAACTTGCCATGGCCTGTAACGAACTGCCACGACTCAGGCTGCGTGGCCTGATGGCACTACCTGCACCGGTTGCTGATTTCGATCAACAACGACAATCCTTTTATGAAGTAAAAATGTTACTCGTACACCTAAAACGAACATTGCCGGGACTCGACACATTATCTATGGGTACAACACGGGATATGGAAGCTGCGATCGCTGAAGGCGCGACCATGGTACGCATCGGCACGGCCCTGTTCGGCCCGCGTGAATAGAACCTGACTCAAAATCCCCGCGGTCGCTAGGAATTTGAGTCAGGTTCCAGAGGGATTCATGCAATTCAATAACCATATTGATACACTGGCCCGGCCGGCCAGATAGCCGGAGAGATCAATGGAAAATACACGAATCACCTTTATCGGATGCGGCAATATGGGGCGGAGCCTGATCGGCGGCATGATCGCTGATGGCTATCCGAAAAACCGTATCGTCGGTTGTGATATCGATTCAGGACAACGGGAACAAATTGCACAACAATTCGGCATCGAAACCCTGCAAAACAGCAACGATGCTGTTCGCGGAACCGAGCTGGTTGTTCTTGCCGTAAAGCCGCAGGTGATGCATGACACGTTACGCGGATTACGCGAAACCCTGCTGGATGAAAACCCCCTTTTGCTTTCCATCGCGGCCGGCATCCAGTTGAAAACACTGGCACGCTGGAGCAGCGACAAACTGGCTATCGTGCGTGCCATGCCCAATACACCCTCTCTGGTGCAGACCGGTGCCGCTGCCTTGTGCGCCAACAGCAGGGTGAATAAAGCACAACGGAGCCTGGCTGAAAAAATCATGCGCTCCGTCGGCACCGCCATTTGGCTTCATGACGAATCCCTGATGGATGCCGTGACGGCTGTCTCGGGCAGCGGCCCGGCCTATTTCTTCTATATCATGGAGATTATGCAAAAGGCTGCCTCAGAACTCGGCCTGGACGAGGACCAGTCCAGGCTCCTGGTCCTGGAAACCGCGCTCGGTGCAGCAAAAATGGCACTGGAAAGCAAGTATGACCCGGCGACATTGCGCAAGCAGGTGTCCTCGCCGGGCGGCACGACGGAACAGGCGCTCAGGGTTCTCCAGGAAGGTCAACTAGACAGGCTCCTGACCGCGGCCATTCGTGCGGCACATGATCGTTCCACCGAACTGGCAACATCATTCGATAAAGACCAGGACTAGTAGATACCATGGCCGCCAGCTCCTATCTCAGTAATGCCGGCGAGTTTCTCATCAGCGTTATTTTTGACCTGTACATACTCGCTGTCATGTTGCGGTTTTTACTGCAATGGGTACGGGCGGATTTCTACAACCCCTTCTCACAGTTCCTGGTCAAGGTTACCAATCCCGCACTGAGACCACTGCGCCGGATTATTCCCGGTTACGCGGGAATTGACTGGCCTTCAATCCTGTTGATGTTGATACTCCAGGCCGTGGAACTGGTCCTGATCTCGCTGTTGAAAATCGGCATTGTCCCG
>DATIPP010000101.1:0-13138 GCA_035471825.1 Gammaproteobacteria bacterium | reverse complement strand
TGTCCAAGGAGAAATTTGAAAGAAGCAAGCCGCACGTGAACGTGGGAACGATTGGTCACGTGGACCATGGCAAGACGACCTTGACGGCTGCCTTGACGAAGATCATGGGGGAGCAGTACGGGGGAGAATTTATTGCGTTTGACAAGATTGACAATGCCCCGGAGGAGCGTGAGCGTGGCATTACGATCGCGACGAGCCACGTAGAATACCAGTCGGACAATCGACACTACGCGCACGTGGACTGTCCGGGTCACGCGGACTACGTGAAGAACATGATCACGGGGGCGGCGCAGATGGACGGTGCGATTCTGGTGGTGAGTGCGGCGGACGGTCCGATGCCGCAGACGCGGGAGCATATCCTGCTGGCGCGCCAGGTGGGTGTGCCGAAGATCGTGGTGTATTTGAACAAGGCGGACCAGGTGGACGACGCGGAGTTGCTGGAGCTGGTGGAGATGGAAGTGCGTGAGCTACTGGACAGTTACGAGTTTCCGGGGGACGAGACGCCGATTATTACGGGCAGTGCGTTGAAGGCACTGGAAGGCGACACGAGTGACATTGGTGTGCCGTCGATTGTGAAGCTGGTGGACGCGATGGACGAGTACATTCCGGTGCCGGAGCGTCCGGTGGACCAGCCGTTTTTGATGCCGATTGAGGACGTGTTCTCGATATCCGGTCGCGGCACGGTGGTGACGGGCCGTGTGGAGCGCGGCGTAGTGAAGGTGGGCGACGAGCTGGAGATCGTGGGAATCCGGGATACGCAGAAGACGACGTGCACGGGCGTGGAGATGTTTCGCAAGCTTTTGGACGAAGGGCAGGCGGGCGACAACGTGGGTGTGCTTTTGCGTGGTACGAAGCGGGAAGAAGTGGAGCGGGGTCAGGTGCTGTGCGTGCCGGGTTCGATTACGCCGCATACGCATTTTGAGTGCGAGGTGTATGTTTTGTCGAAGGAAGAGGGCGGTCGTCATACGCCGTTCTTTTCGAACTACCGGCCGCAGTTTTACTTTCGTACGACGGACGTGACGGGTGCGGTGGAGTTGCCGTCGGGCACGGAGATGGTGATGCCGGGCGACAACGTGAAGATGACGGTGAAGCTGATTGCGCCGATTGCGATGGAGGACGGTCTGCGATTTGCGATCCGCGAGGGCGGGCGTACTGTCGGAGCCGGTGTGGTCACGAAGGTCATCGAATAATGAGACAGGGGACGAGTGGAAAGTTGAAAGCGGAAAGTGAAAATGTGGCTATTACCAATTTTCTATCGCAACGCTGGGCGCTGCGTAACAAGACTTGTTACTTTTCACTTGTAACTTGTAACTGTTTAGGCCAGTAGCTCAATTGGCAGAGCGGCGGTCTCCAAAACCGCAGGTTGGGGGTTCGATTCCCTCCTGGCCTGCCATCCAGACTGGCGAAATATTAGAACTGGAAAGAGCGAAAACGAACATATTGTATGAATTCAAAAACTGATGCTGTAAATACACGGCTCGATAGCGTGAAGCTTGTCGCGGCCATTGCAATCGTTGTAGCCGCTATCGCAGCATTTTATATCTATCCTGATCAATCGCAGCTACTCCGTGTCGGCGGACTGGTGGCAGCAGTTGTAATTTCCGCCCTCATTGGCATGCAAACGACGAAGGGCCGGCAGATATGGGAATTTGTCCAGCAGGCGCAGGTCGAGGTGCGCAAAGTGGTCTGGCCGACCCGCGAGGAAACCGTGCAGACGACATTGATCGTGATCCTGATGGTGATCTTCATTGCCATTTTCCTGTGGTTGCTGGACATGTTCCTGGGCTGGTCAATCGGCAGCCTGATGGGCAGAGGAGGTTGACCATGGCGTTACAGTGGTACGTGGTCCATGCTTACTCCGGCTTCGAGGATCAGGTCAGGCGGTCGTTGCAGGAGCGCATCGAACGCAGCGGCCTGCAGGACAAGTTCGGTGAGATCCTGGTGCCCACGGAAGAAGTGGTGGAAATGCGCGACGGCAAGAAGCGCAAAAGCGATCGCAAGTTTTTCCCTGGATATGTCCTGGTTCAAATGGATATGAACGATGATACCTGGCACCTGGTCAGGGATGCTCCGCGGGTACTCGGCTTTATCGGTGGTACCAGCGACCGGCCGGCGCCGATATCGGACAAGGAAGCCGACGCGATCCTGCAACGGGTCGAGGACGGCGTGGACAGGCCAAAACCCAAGGTGTTGTTTGAACCGGGCGAGGTAGTTCGGGTCATAGATGGTCCGTTTACCGATTTTAACGGCGTGGTGGAAGAGGTCAACTTTGAAAAGAGCCGCCTGCGCGTTTCGGTCCTGATTTTCGGACGTTCAACCCCTGTCGAACTCGAGTTCGGCCAGGTGGAAAAAGATTAATGTAGCCATTAGCTACCAGCTACTTGTAGCTGGTAGCTAATGGCTTATAGCTAGTAACTAAACAGGGGAGCCGCAAGGCGTTTGCACCCAGGGAGTTAAACAGTGGCAAAAAAGATAGATACCTACGTTAAATTGCAGGTCCCGGCCGGACAGGCCAACCCCAGTCCGCCCGTCGGTCCCGCATTGGGCCAGCATGGCCTCAATATCATGGAATTCTGCAAGGCATTTAATGCCGAGACGCAGAATGTCGAGCCGGGATTGCCGGTCCCCGTCGTCATTACCGTTTATTCCGACAAAAGTTTTACCTTTGTCACCAAAACGACACCGGCCGCCCACCTCCTGAAAAATGCAGCCGGGATCAAGTCCGGTAGCGGCACGCCCAACACCAACAAGGTAGGTAGGGTAACGCGGTCGCAACTGGAAGAAATTGCGAAGGCCAAGGAACCTGATCTGACCGCGGCTGACCTGGATGCCGCCGTTCGCACGATTGCCGGCACGGCACGCAGCATGGGTATTGAGACAGAGGGCGTTTGACCATGGCGAAATCATCCCGACGAATCAATGCGATCAAGGAAAAGGTGGAAGCCGGCAAGGCCTATCCGGTCATGGAAGCCCTGGATTTACTCAAGGGACTGTCAAGCGTCAAGTTTGATGAGTCTGTCGAAGTGGCGGTTAATCTTGGCATCGATGCACGTAAATCCGATCAGGCCGTCAGGGGTTCGACGGTACTGCCAAAGGGCACTGGCAAAACCGTCAAGGTGGCGGTATTTGCCCAGGGCGAGCAGGCCGATGCAGCCAGGGAGGCGGGCGCAGACGCCGTCGGATTCGATGACCTCGCTGATCGCATGCAGGGCGGGGAGATAGATTACGACGTTGTGATTGCCACGCCGGATGCCATGCCGACCGTCAGTAAACTGGGCAAGGTCCTCGGTCCGCGGGGCCTGATGCCGAACCCCAAGGTGGGTACCGTGACCAAGGACGTAAAACTGGCCGTGGAAAATGCCAAGGCCGGTCAGGTCCGTTACCGGACCGACAAAAACGGCATTATCCATTGCGCCATTGGCAAGGTCTCGTTCGAACCGGACGCCCTGAGGCAGAATCTCGAAGTACTGCTGGGTGATCTGGTAAAGGCGAAACCGGGTTCCGCCAAGGGTGTCTACATGAAAAAGGTAGCGCTCTCGACCACCATGGGCCCGGGGCTCATGGTGGATATGAGTAGTTTATCGATTTAAATAATGTATTTCGTTATGCAATCAATGCATAACGCGATCATCTTGAATGAGATGGTCATGAACTTTGGGCCGGTGTAAGGATATACCGGATGTCAAAGACCGTGAGCGCCGTCCGGAAAAAGGATGGCTTGATAGTGATCACACTGGCTCACGCAGACGGTGTTACCCATACAGGTCATTCCTGGCAGGGACATCGTGAGGCGGGTCGGGTTATCGAGACTTGAGAACCGGACCTTGAATGTTCCCGGGCCACAGCAGGGATGCAGGGAAGTGAATGATTCATCATTCGCCTCCGCGTGTGCCTTTTAATCACAGGAGTATAAGTTGTGAGACTTACACTTGAAGCAAAAAAGGCAATCGTTAGCGAGGTTGCAGATGTTGCAGCAAATGCTCCTACAGCAATAGCGGCGGAATACAGCGGTATCAGTGTCGCCGACATGACGAAACTGCGTCGGTCGGCACGCGAGGCCGGTATATTCCTGCGCGTCGTCAGAAACACCCTTGCCCGCCGGGCACTCGAAAATACCAAGTTCGAATGCATGCAGGAGGGCCTGGTCGGGCCGCTGATACTGGCTTTTTCCAATGAAGAGGCCGGTTCCGCGCCCAAGGTCATCCGTGATTTCGCGAAAGAGAATAACCGGTTGATTGTGAAAATGGTGGCACTTGAAGGCAAGCTACTGGAGCCGGCTGCAATTGAGTCATTGGCCAGCCTGCCGACCTATGACGAGGCTGTCAGCATGTTGATGGGAACTATGAAAGCTCCTGTCAGCACACTCGCGAGAACACTGGCCGAGCCGTATGCAAAGCTGGCCAGGACACTCGCCGCCGTGCGCGATCAAAAGCAGGCTGCTGCCTGACCCGTTAACGATTAATGAATGATCTGAACATTATCTATCAGGAGTGAATATCATGGCTGTTAACAAAGAGGAAATTCTGGAAACCATATCCAACATGACTGTCCTTGAGGTGGTCGAACTGGTCGAGGCAATGGAAGAGAAGTTCGGCGTTTCCGCCGCCGTTGCTGCCGCCCCGGCAGCGGCTGCCGGTAGTGCGCCCGAGGAGGCAGCTGCCGAGGAAAAGGACGAGTTTGATGTTGTCATGACCGGTTTCGGCGATAACAAGGTTGCCGTCATCAAGGTTGTCCGTGCCGTCACCAGCATGGGCCTCAAGGAAGCGAAGGACCTCGTCGAGGGCGTGCCTTCACCGATCAAGGAAGGTGCGAGCAAGGATGAGGCTGAAGATATCAAGAAGCAACTGGAAGAGGCAGGCGCAACAGTCGAGCTCAAATAATACCGGGTGTTTGCAAATCCAATTCAGACCGGACCGAGGCTGGTGGCGAAAGTCACCGGCCTGTCTGTGTCTGTCATACAAACGGGGTTACCGTGAAATCTGAAAGAAATATACCGACATCATGCACCTATTGTGAAATGCAGCATGTCGCGACAGTTATTTATTGTGAGGATTGCTAATGACATATTCCTACACTGAGAAGAAGCGCATACGTAAGGATTTTGGCAAGAGACCGAGCATTCTCTCCGTACCGCAGATGCTCGCCACCCAGGTCAACTCTTTTCGACAGTTTCTTCAGCTTGATGTTGAACCGGAAGAACGAAAAGACATCGGCCTCCATGCCGCATTCCGATCGGTATTCCCGATTGAAAGTTACTCGGGTAACGCCATGCTGGATTATGTCAGTTATAATCTGGCCAGACCGGTTTTCGATGTGAAGGAATGCCAACTCCGCGGCATCACCTATGCCGCGTCTCTGCGCGTCAAGGTCAGGCTGGTGATTTATGACAAGGAGGCCGGCGCCAACAAAAAGGTTGTCAAGGACATCAAGGAACAGGAAGTCTACATGGGCGAAATGCCGCTCATGACCGAGACCGGTACTTTTGTCATTAATGGTACCGAGCGCGTCATCGTCTCGCAATTGCACCGTTCGCCCGGTGTCTTTTACGAACATGACAAGGGCAAGACCCATTCTTCGGGTAAATTGCTTTATTCCGCGCGCGTTATTCCCTACCGAGGTTCATGGCTCGATTTCGAGTTCGATCCCAAGGACCTCGTGTATTGTCGTATCGACCGTCGGCGCAAAATCCCGGCAACCATTCTGCTGCGTGCGCTCGGACTTTCGGAAACGGATATCCTGGATATCTTTTTCGACACGCATCAAATTCGGATTGACAAGAAAGGCATCACGCTGGGACTGGTTCCCGAGCGGTTGCGCGGCGAGATTGCTTCCTTCGATATTAAGGACAAGAAAGGCCGCGTAATCGTGGAGAAAGAACGCCGGATTACGGCACGGCATATCCGCGAGATGGAAAAAGCCAAACTGAAGGAATTAATCGTCCCGCCTGAATACCTGGTTGGCCACTCGCTTGCTAAAGACGTTGTGGACAAGGAAACGGGCGAACTGGTTGCCAAGGCCAATGCAGAGATCACAGAGGAATTACTGGAGAAATTCCAGTCTTTCACGGAACTGGAATTCGAGACGCTGTATACCAATGATCTCGACCGGGGATCCTATATCGCGGATACACTGCGTTCTGATAACGCTGAAACGGAGCTGGATGCGCAGATCGAGATCTATCGCATGATGCGTCCCGGCGAACCACCGACCAAGGACGCCGCCGAGAATCTGTTCAAGAATCTCTTTTTCACACCGGAACGTTACGATCTTTCATCCGTTGGGCGCATGAAGTTCAACCGACGTGTCGGCAGGGACGAGATTACGGGTGAGGGAGTATTATCGAAAGAAGATATCATCGATGTCCTGAAGGTTCTTATCGACATTCGCAACGGCAAGGGATATGTAGACGATATCGATCATCTCGGCAACCGCCGAGTCAGGAGCGTCGGGGAAATGGCCGAAAACCAGTTCCGCATTGGACTGGTCCGTGTCGAGCGTGCCGTCAAGGAACGCCTGAGCCTGGCAGAGTCAGAGGGGCTGATGCCTCAGGAGATCATCAATGCCAAGCCAGTCTCCGCGGTGATCAAGGAATTCTTCGGGTCCAGCCAGTTGTCCCAGTTCATGGACCAGAACAATCCGTTGTCCGAGGTCACGCACAAGCGCCGGATCTCCGCGCTCGGGCCCGGTGGTCTGACACGCGAGCGGGCCGGATTCGAGGTCCGTGACGTGCACCCCACCCATTATGGCCGTGTCTGTCCGATCGAGACACCGGAAGGTCCGAACATCGGATTGATTAATTCCCTGGCTATCTATGCCCGGGCCAATGATTACGGCTTTTTGGAAACGCCTTATCGCAAGGTCGTTAACGGTCGCGTTACCGACGATATCGAATATCTTTCCGCTATTGAGGAAGGCAGTTTCGTGATCGCCCAGGCCAATGCCGCGCTGGATAACAAGGGCACCTTGACCGATGAGCTGGTTTCCTGCCGCCACCAGAACGAGTTCAGCTTGTCCACGCCGGACAAAGTGGACTACATGGATGTCTCCCCGATGCAGATCGTATCCGTCGCGGCTTCCCTGATCCCGTTCCTGGAACACGATGACGCCAACCGCGCCCTCATGGGTTCGAACATGCAGCGCCAGGCGGTGCCTACCATGCGTGCCGAAAAACCGTTGGTAGGTACCAGTATTGAGCGAAACGTCGCAATAGATTCCGGTGTTACGGTCATCTCCGGCCGCGGCGGGACGGTCGATTCCGTTGATGCCGGTCGTATTGTGGTGCGTGTCAATGAGGACGAGATCCTGCAGGGCGAACCGGGCGTCGATATATACAACTTAACCAAGTACACACGCTCCAACCAGAACACCTGTATCAACCAGCGTCCGCTGGTGAGTCCGGGCGACATCGTGGCCAAAGGCGACGTGCTCGCGGACGGTCCATCGACCGACCTGGGAGAACTGTCACTGGGCCAGAACATGCTCGTGGCTTTCATGCCCTGGAATGGTTACAACTTCGAGGATTCGATCCTGATCTCCGAGCGACTGGTGCAGGACGATCGTTATACCAGCATCCACATCGAGGAACTCACCTGTGTCGCCCGCGACACCAAGCTTGGTCCGGAAGAGATCTCTTCCGATATCCCCAATGTAAGCGAGAGTGCGCTGAACAAGCTGGATGAATCAGGCATTGTTTATATCGGCGCCGAGGTCAATACCGGCGATATCCTCGTGGGCAAGGTGACACCGAAAGGTGAAACGCAACTCACGCCGGAAGAGAAGCTGTTGCGGGCCATCTTTGGCGAGAAGGCCTCCGATGTGAAAGACACCTCGCTGCGCGTGCCCTCCGGCATGAACGGCACGGTTATCGATGTGCAAGTGTTTACCCGCGACGGTGTAGAGAAGGATGCCCGGGCACTGGAGATCGAGGAATCCGAATTGAACAGTGTACGTAAGGACCTGAACGATCAGCTGCGCATCATGGAAGACGGTATTTACCAGCGAATCGAGACCCTGTTATTGGGCAAGGTGGCCGACGGTGGCCCGAATGGTCTCACGGCCGATTCCAAGATCACCAAGGCCTACCTGTCCGAACTCACTCGGGAGAAGTGGTTCGAAATCCGGCTGCGTAACGAGGATGCAAACCGGCAACTGGAACAGATCTCCGGGCAAATCAAGCGGCTGCGCGAGGAGTTCGACGAGCGTTATGAAGAAAAGCGCGCCAAGCTGACCTCAGGCGATGATCTGGCACCGGGTGTGTTGAAAATGGTCAAGGTCTATCTGGCCGTCAAACGCCGCATTCAGCCGGGCGACAAGATCGCCGGTCGTCATGGTAACAAGGGCGTGATATCCACCATTGTTCCCGTGGAAGACATGCCGTACATGGAAGACGGGACCCAGGTCGATATCGTGTTGAACCCGCTGGGCGTTCCTTCACGCATGAACGTCGGTCAGGTACTGGAAACCCATCTCGGCTGGGCAGCCAAGGGCCTTGGCCGGAAGATTACCGAAATGCTGGAGAACCAGGCAAAAGCGTCCGAATTGCGGAGCTTTCTTGACAAGATCTATAACAGCAGCGGCAAAAAGGAAAATCTTGGTTCACTGACGGACGAGGAATTACTGAACCTGGCGCACAATCTCGAAAACGGTGTGCCGATGGCAACGCCGGTATTCGACGGTGCCGGTGAAGACGAGATCAAGACCATGCTGCGGCTCGCCGGTTTGCCGGAAGACGGCCAGACGACCTTGTATGACGGTCGTACCGGTGATGCCTTTGAGCGTCCCGTTACTGTGGGTTACATGTACATGCTGAAACTCAACCACCTCGTGGATGACAAGATGCACGCCCGTTCCACCGGTCCGTACAGCCTGGTTACGCAGCAGCCGCTGGGTGGCAAGGCACAGTTCGGCGGCCAGCGTTTCGGTGAAATGGAAGTCTGGGCGCTCGAGGCCTACGGGGCAGCCTACACATTGCAGGAAATGTTGACCGTGAAATCCGACGATGTAAACGGCCGTACCAAGATGTACAAGAACATCGTCGACGGTGATCACCGCATGGAGGCCGGCATGCCCGAGTCCTTCAATGTGCTGGTCAAGGAAATCCGTTCGCTCGGTATCGATATCGGGCTGGACCAGGACTGATCCAATATGGTCGGGATATTCGGAGATTTAAATTTAATGGAGACAGGCGCAATGTCTTCTGGAGGTAGATAACCTTGAAAGACTTAATAAAACTTCTGAAACAGCAGGGACAGGTTGAGGAATTTGATGCCATAACAATCGGGCTGGCTTCTCCGGAAAAGATCCGGTCATGGTCCTACGGCGAGGTCAAGAAGCCGGAGACGATCAACTACCGCACGTTTAAACCGGAACGTGATGGCCTGTTCTGTGCCAAGATCTTCGGACCGGTGAAGGATTATGAATGCCTGTGCGGCAAATACAAGCGCCTGAAGCACCGCGGTGTTGTGTGTGAAAAATGCGGTGTCGAGGTCACGCTGTCCAAGGTGCGCCGCGAACGGATGGGGCATATCGAACTTGCCAGCCCGGTCGCCCATATCTGGTACCTGAAGTCACTGCCGTCACGCATGGGTTTATTGCTCGACATGACCCTGCGCGAGATCGAGCGGGTGCTTTACTTCGAGGCCTACGTGGTCATCGATCCCGGTATGACCCAACTCGAGAAGGGACAGATGTTGACCGAAGAGAGTTATCTCGATGCCATCGAACAATACGGCGATGAGTTCGATGCACGCATGGGTGCCGAGGCCATTCACGAGTTACTGGCCAATATCGATATCGAGGAAGAAGTCGCACTGTTGCGCGAGGAAATCCCGGCCACCAAGTCCGAAACCAAGCTCAAGAAAATATCGAAACGCCTGAAACTGCTGGAGGCCTTTTTGTCTTCCGGCAACAAGCCGGAATGGATGGTCATGAAAGTCCTGCCGGTTCTGCCGCCCGAGTTGCGGCCGCTGGTACCGCTGGACGGCGGGCGGTTTGCCACCTCGGATCTCAATGACCTGTACCGCCGCGTGATCAACCGCAACAACCGCCTCAAGCGCCTGCTGGATCTAAATGCGCCGGATATCATCGTCCGCAACGAAAAGCGCATGTTGCAGGAAGCCGTGGATGCACTGCTCGACAACGGCCGGCGCGGCCGCGCCATCACCGGTACCAACCGCCTGCCGCGGAAGTCACTGGCCGACATGATCAAGGGCAAGCAGGGACGTTTTCGCCAGAACCTGCTGGGCAAGCGTGTCGATTATTCCGGCCGCTCAGTGATCGTGGTCGGTCCAACGCTGAAATTGCATCAGTGCGGTATCCCCAAGAAGATGGCGCTGGAACTGTTCAAGCCGTTTATCTTCAGCAAGCTGGAACGCCGCGGTCTCGCCACCACCATCAAGGCCGCCAAGAAACTGGTCGAGCGTGAAGGCCCGGAAGTCTGGGACGTGCTGGAAGAGGTGATCCGCGAACACCCGGTCATGCTCAACCGGGCGCCCACGCTGCACCGCCTCGGTATTCAGGCCTTCGAACCCATCCTGATTGAAGGCAAGGCCATCCAGCTGCATCCGCTTGTCTGTACCGCATTCAATGCCGACTTCGACGGCGACCAGATGGCTGTGCACGTTCCGTTGTCCGTTGAGGCACAACTGGAAGCCCGGACCCTGATGATGGCCACTAACAACGTGTTGTCGCCCAGTAACGGTGAACCGATCATCGTGCCAACACAGGATATCGTGCTGGGGCTTTACTATCTGACGCGCGAGTCTGCCGATGCAAAAGGTACCGGCATGATCTTCGCCGACACCGACGAGGTCCATCGTGCCTATTCGTGCGGGGCGCTGGACCTGCATGCCCGGGTCAAGGTCCGTATCCGCGAAGTCCTGTTCAATGAAGAGGGTGAGCGGGAAGAAACCATCAAACGAGTCGACACGACCGCCGGTCGTGCCCTGCTGTCAACCATCCTGCCTGCCGGCCTGCCGTTTTCCCTGATCGACAAAGACATGAACAAGAAGGCCATATCGGCACTGATCAACACCGCCTACCGGCGGCTGGGCCTGAAACAGACCGTCGTCTTTGCCGACCAGTTGATGTACACCGGCTTTTACTATTCCACCCGTGCCGGTGTTTCCATCGGCATCGAGGACATGGTGGTGCCGGAGGAAAAGAGCGGCATCATCAGCAAGGCCGAGGAACAGGTGAAAAGTTTCGAGGAACAGTATTCCTCCGGTCTGATTACCAACGGCGAGCGTTACAACAAGGTCGTGGATATCTGGTCACATACCAACGACCAGGTGGCCAAGGCCATGATGGACAAGCTCGGCACCGATTTACTGAAAGATACCGAGGGCAGGGAAGTCGAACAGGTATCGTTCAATTCCATCTTCATGATGGCCGACTCCGGCGCCCGTGGTTCCGCGGCGCAGATCCGGCAACTGGCCGGCATGCGCGGCCTGATGGCGAAGCCGGACGGCTCCATCATCGAGACCCCTATCACGGCCAACTTCCGTGAAGGCCTGGACGTACTGCAATACTTTATCTCGACTCACGGTGCGCGCAAGGGTCTCGCCGATACGGCGCTGAAAACCGCCAACTCGGGGTACCTGACCCGACGCCTGGTCGATGTCGCCCAGGACCTGGTCGTCACTGAGGAGGATTGCGGGACGAATGAAGGTTTTACCATGGCACCACTGATTGAAGGTGGCGACGTGGTTGAACCACTGGCTGACCGTGTGCTGGGTCGTGTTCTGGCCAAGGATGCCGTCAAGGCAGGTACCGATGAACTTGTGATTCAAGCGGGTACGTTGCTGGATGAACGCAGTGTCAAGTTGCTGGACGAGGCCGGTATCGACCAGGTCGTGGTGCGCTCCGCGATTACTTGCGAGACCCGTTACGGTATTTGCTCCAGGTGTTACGGTCGTGACCTCGGCCGTGGCCACCAGGTGAATATCGGCGAAGCCGTCGGCGTCGTCGCTGCACAGTCCATCGGCGAACCGGGCACTCAGTTGACCATGCGTACCTTTCATATCGGTGGTGCCGCATCCCGTGCCGCCGCTATCAGTAATATCGAGATCAAGCACGGTGGCACCCTGAAGCTGCACAATGTCAAACTGCTGACCCAGGAAAGCGGTAATCAGGTGGTCGTCTCCCGCTCCGGCGAGGCAACTATACAGGATGAACTCGGTCGGGAACGCGAGCGTTACAAGATACCATACGGCGCCGTCCTGACGGCGGCAGACGGGGACGAAACCCAGCCCGGCCAGGTCATTTCCGAGTGGGATCCGCACACCCACCCGGTGATCACCGAGGCCGAGGGCAAGGTGGAGTTTTCGGATATCGTCGAGGGTGTCACGGTAGACCGGCAGGTCGATGAAATCACCGGCCTGACAAATCTTGTCGTTGTCGATCCGAAGATGCGCAGTTCCTCCGCCAAGGACATGCGTCCCATGGTGAAACTGGTTGATAACAAGGGCGAAGATCTGAAGATTCCGGGTACCGACCTGCCGGCCCATTACATACTGCCGGCCCGGGCGTTGATTAATGTGAGCGACGGAGAGCAGGTGAATGTCGGTGACGTCATTGCCCGCCTGCCGCAGGAATCGTTCAAGACCCGCGACATCACCGGTGGTTTGCCCCGGGTGGCGGACCTGTTCGAGGCCCGGAAACCGAAAGAACCGGCCATCCTGGCAGAGATTACCGGTACGGTAAGCTTCGGCAAGGATACCAAGGGCAAGCAACGGCTCGTAATTACCGACAGCAACGGCGAAAGATACGAGGAATTGATCCCGAAATGGCGGCATGTCAACGTCTTCGAGGGTGAACATGTCGTGAAGGGTGAAAGCATTGCGGACGGCCCGCCGGCACCGCACGATATCCTGCGGCTGAAAGGCGTGCATGCCCTGGCAACCTATATCACGAACGAGATCCAGGAGGTGTACCGGTTACAGGGCGTGAAAATCAATGACAAGCATATCGAGGTCATTGTCCGGCAGATGCTGCGCAAGGCCGAGATCACGGTGCCAGGTGACAGTTCCTTCCTGAAAGGCGAGCAACTCGAGCGGGCCCGCGTCCTGGAGGAGAACGAACGCCTTGAGGCCGACGGTAAACAGCTGGCCGAGTGGGAACCGGTATTGCTGGGTATTAC
>DATIPP010000100.1:0-7426 GCA_035471825.1 Gammaproteobacteria bacterium | reverse complement strand
CAATGGTGTAGATATGGATCATCCAGGACACGAATGACACCACCACCATCATGGTGACTGACAACTGGTCAACCAGGAACCCTGCTTCGAGACGCAGGTCGCCTGTGGCCAGCCAGGTATAAACCGTCCCGTTAAAAACCTCACCACCGTCAAACATGATGTGTTTGTAGGCATACAGGGACAACAGGGAAGAGATGCCGACACCGATAATGGTTATCCAGTGTGCGCCTCTTCTGCCGATCTGTTTTCCGAACAGGCCGGCGATAATTGAACCGACAAGTGGAGAAAGGACTATCCAGAGATAAACGTTTGCCATGCTGTCCATTGCCATATCTATCCCTTCATGGAATCCAGATCGTCTACATTAATGGTTCCACGGTTACGGAACAACACGACCAGGATCGCGAGACCGATTGCCGATTCCGCCGCCGCCACCGTCAGGATAAAGAAAACGAATACCTGGCCGTTTATATCGTTCATGAAGTGCGAGAATGCTATGAAGTTCATATTGACGGACAGCAACATCAGTTCGATGCACATCAACAGGATGAGCACGTTTTTGCGATTGATAAAAATACCGGCCACACTGATACAAAAAAGTATCGCGGCCAGGATCAATACATCGGATAACAGGATCATTTTTTCAACCGCCTGTACCTTGTTTTGAGTTTTTCAGGTTTACCTTGCGCAACCGATCCTCTTTCCTCACGGTTACCTGCCGGCCCGGCTGCTGCGACTTGGTGTCCTTTTGCTTGCGCATGGTCAGGGATATCGCAGCAATGATGGCGACCAGTAATATGGCCCCGGCGATTTCGAACGGATAAAGATAATCGGTGTACATGGCCTGACCCAGCGCGGAAGTATTACTGGCGGATTCCCCAGCTGCCGACGATACAGGCTCGTCGGCCGCCCTGAAATAGAAGGAACTGACAACAGATCCCATGGCAATCATCATCAATACGGCAACAATGGCGGCGACGGGCAAAAATCGCGCAAATCCCTCGCGCAATGGGGCCAGGTTAATGTCCAGCATCATGATGACAAAAAGGAACAGGACCATGACCGCGCCGACGTATACCAGCACCAGGGCGATCGCCAGGAATTCCGCTTCCAGCAACAGCCAGATCCCGGCACTGGCGAAGAAGGACAAAACCAGGAATAGCGCGGCGAACACCGGATTGCGCACGGTGATCACCATCAGTGCCGACAGAACCAGCAGCCCCCCAAAACTGTAAAAGAGTATTTGTTCAAACATGTTTTTGTACGTTGTTCCTTGTTTGTTGTTAGTTGTATGCTAGTGACTACCGACTTCTGACAACTGACCAATTATCGATACATCGCGTCTCTTGCCCGGTCTTCCGCGATTTGTTGTTCATACTTATCCCCTACTTCCAGCAGTTTCTGCTTTGTCATCAAAAGGTCGCCGCGTTTTTCGCCGTGGTATTCAAAAATCCTTGTTTCGACAATGGAATCGACCGGGCAGGATTCCTCGCAAAAGCCGCAAAAGATACATTTGGTCAGGTCGATATCGTATTGCGTCGTCCGGCGCGTGCCGTCGCTGCGTTGTTCCGATTCAATGGTGATTGCCACTGCCGGACATACTGCCTCGCAGAGCTTGCACGCGATGCAACGCTCCTCGCCGTTGGGATATCTGCGCAAGGCATGCAGTCCCCGGAATCGCGGTGATTGCGGTGTCTTTTCTTCCGGGTACTGGACGGTCACCTTGCGCTTGAAAAGATTTCGCCCGGTCAGCCGCAGGCCCTTGATCAATTCAAGCAGCATCAGGCTGTTCAGGTAATATTTAATCCTGTCAAACAAGGTAATCACCACCTTCAGTCAAACCATGGCGGAATTTCCGCAACGACCAGCACGGCCGCCACGATAATCCAGACAATTGTAATCGGGATAAACACTTTCCAGCCCAGCCGCATGATCTGGTCATAACGGTAGCGTGGAAAGGTCGCGCGCAACCAGAGAAAAATAAACATGAATGCGGAAGTCTTGACCAGCAGCCAGAACAGGCTGGGCGCACCCAGGACCGGTATGCACTGGAAAGGCGATAACCAGCCACCGAAAAACAAGATGGATGAGAGAACGGCAATCAGGAGGATGTTGGCATACTCGGCCATGAAGAACACGGAAAAGGCCATGCCGCTGTACTCCACGTGAAAACCGGCGACGATCTCCGACTCGCCCTCGGCAACATCAAACGGCGCCCGGTTGGTCTCGGCAACACCGGAAATAAAATACACGACCAAAAGCGGCAACAGTGGTAACCAGAACCAGTGAATGAAACTTCCGCTCTGGGCGCGCACGATATCGCCCAGGTTCAGGCTGCCGGAAGCAATCAGTACACCCACCAAGGCAAAACCCATGGCAATCTCGTAGGCTACGATCTGGGCAACCGACCGCATGGCCCCGAGGAAGGCATACTTGGAGTTGGACGCCCAGCCGGCAATGATAATGCCGTACACGGCCAGCGAGGTCAGTGCCAGTACATACAACAAGCCGGCATTGATATCGGCAAGCACGAGCGTGTCATTGAATGGAATCACCGCCCAGGCCGCCAGCGACGGGGCCACGGACAGGATCGGTGCCATTATGAACAATGTTCTGTTGGCACCGCTCGGGATTATGATCTCTTTCAGGACCAGCTTGAGTGCATCGGCAATCGGCTGCAACCAGCCACGCGGTCCGACCCGGTTGGGACCGATACGCGCCTGGATATAACCGATGATCTTGCGTTCGGCAAAAGGCAAATACGCAACGGTTAACAATACCGGTATCAGGATCGCGGATATCTTGGCGACGGTTTCAATCGTCAGCGCGGCATAAGGCTGCGCCGCAGCAGGAAAGATTGCTTCGGTCAGGGGATTGATGATCGACTGTCGCAGGAATTCCAGCATGGATCAGGCCTTGCTCAGTTTAATCTTGCCATACCAGTCACCGAGTTTTGCATGACAGGACTGCGTTGCATGGATCAATACTGACCGGTCCGGGACGCGTGCGTCGATCACAACCGGCAGCACGGTGCTGTGTTCATCCTGTTCGGCACGAAGCCGGTCACCGTCATCCACGCCCAGTTGACGGGCGTTTTCCCGGTTCACATGCACGGCGCCATCGGCAACGTCAGCCGTTTCCTGCAGAGGTTGCGAGCGGCGCGTGAGCGGATCGATAGAGTTCATGGGAATCGATGCAATGCGATGCAAACCACCGTTACAGCCGGGAAGCGTAACTGGTGATTCCGTTACCAGTGCGTTGTCCGGTGCTATTTCGTTCAAATATGCCTGGCATTCATCCCGGACGTCCGTGGAACTGTTGTAATCAAAACCGGCCAGGTCGAACAGGTTGCCGAGTACCCGCAGGACTTTCCAGGCCGGCCGTGCTTCTCCGGGCGGTTTGACCACGCCCTGGAAACTCTGTGCCCGGCCCTCGTTATTAATATACGTCCCGGAAGTCTCGACGAACTGTCCAATCGGCAGCAGGGCATTGGCATAATCCTGCATTGCATCCGTTTTATTTGCAGTCAATGCCACGACAAAACCGGCGCACTTCAGGGCCCGCAGTGCCCGGTTGCCGTTCCAGCAATCCAGTTCCGGTTCGATACCGAGCGTGATATACGCGGCCAATGGTTCCTCCAGCATGGCGCGGGCATCCAGCCCGGCATGACTGTCGGGTTCCGCCGCCACCTGACGATGCGGGAGGACGCCGGCGAGCCAGGCGCCGGCCGTATTGGCCGATTCCGTAATATAACCGAGCGAGGTACCACTCGCCTGCGAAATGGCGTGGGCCAGGGTGCGGATCGTCGCCAACGCAGGATGGGCAGTGGCCAGGTTACCGAGCAATACCGTGCCCTGTTCCGCCGCCAGCAGGTTAGCGGCGATGTTCCTGTGTACCTCGCGCACCGTGACATCGTGTAACGATTCCATTACTCCGTCCGGTCCCTGCGCGCCCTGCTCCGCCAGCGCCTTCAAAACAGCACCGAGTTCATTCGGGATTTGCCGGTAATCGGTAATGATGGAATCAGTGATATTGCAGGTATTGTCGAAATCATACGGGTTCACGACCATCATCCGGCAACCGCGCATGGTCGCCTTGCGCAAGCGGTGATTGATGATCGGTTGTTCCTTGCGCACGTTACTGCCGATCAACAATACGGCATCCAGTCGTTCCAGCGCGGAGATGGACTGGCCCAGCCAGGGAAACGCCGGGGCATACGCCTGGTCACTGAAATCACTCTGGCGCAGCCGGTGATCAATATTATGGCTGCCGACACCGCGCATGAATTTCTGCAGCAGGTAAAGTTCTTCCAGCGTAGCGGAAGCCGAGGCCAGCGCGCCCAGTTGTTTGGGGCCATTGCTGGTAATAACATCCTGCAAACCGTCCCGGACGAAATCCAGTGCCGTCTCCCAGTCGACCTCCTGCCAGTTGCCGTTTTGTTTAATCATCGGTTCCGTCAGACGATCTACACTATAGAGCCCCTCGTAACTGAAACGGTCACGATCCGACATCCAGACTTCATTGATGGCCTCATTCTCCGCCGGCACCACGCGCTTGACGCGGTTACGCTTGAGATGCAACTGGATATTGGTGCCGACCGAATCATGCGGCGCGATTCCCTCGTACTGGCGCATCTCCCAGGTCCTGGCAGAATACCGGAACGGCTTCGAGGTGAGTGCGCCGACCGGGCAAATGTCGATCACGTTACCGGACATCTCGGAGACCATGCTTTTCTCGATATAGGTCCCGATCTCCATGTGTTCGCCGCGACCGGTGGCTCCCAGTTCCCGCAATCCCGCAATCTCCTCGCCGAAGCGGACGCAACGCGTGCAATGGATGCACCGGGTCATGTCGGTCTGGATCAACGGCCCGATGTTCTTGTCTTTGACCACGCGCTTTTTCTCGTTATAGCGCGATACATCGCGACCATAACCCATGGCCAGGTCCTGTAATTCGCATTCGCCGCCCTGGTCGCAGATGGGACAATCCAGCGGATGGTTGATCAAAAGGAATTCCATCACACCCTTCTGCGCCTCAAGGGCTTTTTTCGATCGGGTGTAAACCTTCATGCCGTCCATGACGGGTGTGGCGCAGGCCGGCAACGGCTTGGGCGCTTTTTCCACCTCGACCAGGCACATGCGGCAGTTCGCCGCCACCGAGAGTTTCTTGTGATAACAGAAACGCGGCACGTAGATATCGTTGCCATCGGTGACCTCGATCAGCATCTGTCCCTTGCGCGCCGGCAGGGACTTGCCATCAACCTCGATTGTTACGGTATCGTCTGACATGTATATGTTTCAGGTTCCTGGTTAAACGTTAAACAACAAACAATAAACTAAATAAACATTGTTTCCTTTTGTTCGTTGCCTGTTGCCTGCTTCATGCTGCTTTACTTTTTTCACCATTAACCAGGCAACATTTGTTTTCGATGTGATACTGGAATTCATCCCGGAATTGCTTGATAAAGCTTCGTACCGGCCAGGCCGCGGCCTCTCCCAGTGCACAGATGGTATGGCCCTCGATCTTGCTGGCGACCGCGTCCAGCTTGTCCAGATCTTCCTGTTCGCCCTGCCCGTGTTCGATACGCTTGATGACGCGATAGAGCCAGCCGGTTCCTTCACGGCATGGCGTGCACTGGCCGCAGGATTCAGAATAATAAAAACGCGAGATTCGCTCGAGTACCTTTACCATGCAGGTGGTATCGTCCATGATGATAACGGCACCGGATCCAAGCAGTGAGCCGGCCTTCTGGATGGACTCGTAGTCCATCCTGGTCTCCAGCATGACATCGCCATGGACAACCGGCACCGATGAACCACCCGGGATTACCGCCTTCAATTGCCGGCCGTTGCGGACACCGCCAGCCATGTCCAGCAATGTTGCAAACGGTGTTCCCAGCGGTACCTCGAAATTGCCGGGATTGTTGACATGACCGCTGACGGAAAAACACTTCGTGCCACCACTTTTCTCGACACCGATACCAGCGAACCACTTCCCGCCCTTGCGCATGATGGTCGGAACCGAGGCGAAGGACTCGGTATTATTAACCGTGGTCGGCCGGCCGTAGAGGCCGAAGTTTGCCGGGAACGGCGGCTTGAACCGGGGCAGGCCTTTTTTGCCCTCCAGTGATTCCAGCAACGCGGTTTCCTCGCCACAGATATAGGCACCGGCACCGAGCGTAGTATAGATATCCACGTCGATCCCGGAACCCAATATATTCGTACCAAGATAACCCGCCTCGTAGGCTTCTTTCAGTGCCTGCTCGAATCTTTTGTAAGGCTCGTCCATAAACTCGCCGCGGATATAGTTGTAGGCCACTTTCGTTGTCATGGCATAGCAGGCGATGGCCAGGCCTTCCACCAGTGAATGCGGGTTGAAACGCAGGATGTCCCGGTCCTTGCACGTACCCGGTTCGCTTTCATCGGAGTTACAGACAACGTACTTCGGACCGTCCGTATTCTTTGGCATGAAACTCCACTTGAGACCGGTGGGGAAGCCGGCACCGCCCCGCCCCCGCAGTCCCGAATCCTTCATTTCCTCAATGATTTTCTCCGGCGGGATCCGTTCCCTGAGGACACGTTCCCACGCCTCGTAACCACCTGTTTGACGGTAGTTTTCCATCGTCCAGGGCACGTCGAAACCGAGGGTCGCATAGCAGACTGTGTTCAGATGTTCCATTTAGTCCTGGTCCAGTTGATCAAGTATTTCGTCCACCTTGTCGATAGTCAGGTTTTCGTAGTACTTGTGATTCACCATCATCATCGGGCCACCGCAACAGGCGGCAAGACATTCTTCTTCCCGCTTCAGGTAATAGCGGCCGTCCGGCGTCGACTCACCCGTTTTGATACCGAGTTTCTTTTCAATGTGTTCAACGATCTCGTCCGATCCGCACAACATGCAGGATATATTGGTACAGACCGAGATGCTGTTACGTCCTGCCGGTTGTGTTTCCAGCATCGAATAAAACGAGGCAACCTCGTATACCGCAATGCGGGGCATCTCGAGATAATCCGCAACGGCATCCATCAACTCGACGGTCAGGTAACCCTTGTTTTCGTGCTGGACCTCGCGCAAGGCTGCCAGCACCGCGGACTGTTTCTGATCCGCCGGGTACTTTTTCACCCAGCGATCGATCTCATCACGCGCGTGCTGCGATAGCTCCACTTTTTCTGCTTCGTTACTCATTCAATCTAATTTATGAAGTTTGCATACGCTCATGAGAACGAGAATTTTATTTCAAGACGAGGCGCGGTGACTTCGAGCAGCGCAGCATACACGAACAGTATGTGAGCAGCGGAGAAGTTGCCGCAACGAAGTATTGGAGTAAAAGTCGAAGTTCTCATCGGTCTATTTCGCCGAATACAATGTCCTGCGTTCCTATCACCGCTACCACGTCGGCCAGCATGTGACCCTTGACCATTTCATT
>DATIPP010000099.1:0-2407 GCA_035471825.1 Gammaproteobacteria bacterium | reverse complement strand
TAGGCGCGGATGCCTTTTTTGTCGCCTTCAAGATCCCGAACTACCTGCGCCGCCTGTTCGCCGAGGGCGGTTTTTCCCAGGCCTTCGTACCGGTACTCGGCGAGTATAAAAATCGGCATGGTGACGCAGAGGTCCGGGACCTGATCGATCACGTCTGCGGCACGCTCGGGCTGGTTTTGTTCTGTATCTCCGTTATCGGCGTGATCGCCGCGCCCTTGATTATCATGATTTTCGCGCCTGGCTTTCTTGATGACGAGCAAAAGTTCGGGCTCGCGGCCGGCATGTTGCGCATCACCTTTCCGTACCTGTTGTTCATTTCGTTGACCGCGCTTGCCGGCGGTATCCTGAACACATACGGTCGCTTCGCTGTGCCGGCCTTTACGCCGGTTCTGTTGAATATTTCCCTGATCGCCTGTGCCATCTGGCTGGCGCCGCACATGGCCGAACCGGTCGTGGCGCTTGCCTGGGGTGTTTTTATCGCCGGCGTGGTGCAGGTGTTTTTCCAGGTGCCATTCCTGATGCGAATTAAACGACTGCCCCGGCCGGTTTTTAAACGTGGCCACACCGGCGTCAGCCGCGTGGTCCGATTGATGGTGCCGGCGCTGTTCGCAATCTCGGTGACGCAAATCAACCTGGTGATCGACATGCTGATTGCCTCGTTTCTCCAGACCGGCAGTATTTCCTGGCTGTATTATTCCGATCGCCTGATGGAATTTCCCCTCGGGGTATTTGGCGTAGCACTGGCCACGGTGATCCTGCCGAACCTGTCCGAGCAGCATGCCAGGGGCGACGCGTCCCGTTTCAGTCATATGCTCGACTGGGCCCTCCGGTGGACATTATTAATAGGCGTGCCCGCGGCCATCGGTCTTATCATCCTGGCGGGCCCGATGCTGGTGACCATTTTCAATTACGGGGAGTTTTCCGATACCGACGTGGCCATGGCAACGCGGAGCCTCGTTTGTTACGCCATCGGTCTTACGGGATTCATTTTGATCAAGGTACTCGCGAACGGTTTTTTTTCCCGGCAGGACACCAGTACGCCGGTAAAAATCGGTGTCGTCGCCATGCTGACCAATCTCGTGTTGAATATCCTGCTGGTTTTCCCGCTTGCGCACGCCGGGCTGGCATTGGCCACGTCACTGGCAGCATTTGTGAACGCGGGCCTGTTGTTTTATTTCCTGCGGAGGAAAAAACAGTTCGACGCCGATCCCGGCTGGGCCGTGTTTGCCGGCAGGATCGTTATTGCCTGTGCCATAATGGCCGCCTTTTTGTTGTATTTCGTGCCTGCGACCCCGGATTGGCTGGGTTTCGACGTATTCGAGCGTGTATGGCAAATGGCGTTGTGGGTTGTATCGGGAGGACTCGTTTATATCGCAACATTGTGGCTGGGCGGATTACGGCCACGCCACATGCTGCTGAATAACTGACAGGTTTTGCGGACGTTTCGCGCATGGAATTAATACGTTGCCGACATAACATCTCGGAAAGGCATCACGGTTGTGTCGTCAGTATCGGCAACTTTGACGGCGTACATCGCGGGCACCAGGACATCATCGGGCAATTAAAACAGGCGGCGATATCTTTTAGAATGCCGGTGACGATCATCCTGTTCGAACCCCAGCCGCAGGAATATTTTCTGCCGGACCGGGCACCGGCGCGGCTGATGCGTTTGCGCGACAAGGTCCGTTGTCTCGATTATTACGGTGTCGACCGGGTGGTCTGCCTGCGTTTCGACAGTGAACTGGCCGATCTCGCACCGGAGGATTTCGTCCGGGATGTCCTGGTCCGGGAACTCGGCGTCGGATACGTTGCCGTCGGTGACGATTTTCGGTTCGGCAGGGACCGCGGCGGTGATTTTTCCCTGCTGGAAAAACTGGGAAAGGAAAACAGTTTTCGTGTCGAACGTACCGAGATAGCAAAATTCAGGGAACGGCGCGTCAGCAGCAGCTGGATACGGGAAGCTTTTGCCGAAGGGAATGTCCCGCTGGCAACGAGATTGCTGGGTCATCCGTATACCATCTCGGGCCGGATCATCCACGGTGATAAAAAGGGAAGGGAACTGGGTTATCCGACCATCAACCTCAACCTGCACCGTTTGCAAAGTCCTGTTACCGGCATCTTCGTTTCCAGGGTGCATGATTTGATACCGGCGCCGGTGAATGCCGTGACTTCCATCGGTACGCGGCCGGTTTTCGATGGCAAGCAGGTGTTGCTGGAATCGCACTTGCTGGATTTTGATGAAACCGTTTACGGTCGTTACGTACGGGTGGAATTACTGGAACAGATACGCCACGAACAGGACTTTACCAATATCGACGAATTGACGCGCCAGATCGGCAGGGACATCAAGGTTGCCAGGCGGTGGTTTGAACAGGATAAAAGTTAACGAATAAAAAACTGTAGACAT
>DATIPP010000098.1:0-3419 GCA_035471825.1 Gammaproteobacteria bacterium | reverse complement strand
CCCGCCGGGCGTTTTTTATGTAAAAGGCGGATTGTCTTAACTGTCATGTCACGGTACACATGCATCTTAATCACCGGTTTCTTGCTGGCAGTGCCGATCCTTTCTCCGGTTGTCGCAGAAAATACCCGCGTTACGCCACTTCCATCAATTCAGGCCCCGCTGGCAGAAGATTCACTGCTTCTCGATATCGTATCCATCAGCGACAGGCGGATAGCGGTCGGTAGCCGGGGTCATATCCTGGTATCGGAGAACGGCAAGTCCTGGCAACAATCCAGGGTGCCGGTACGATCCATGCTGACAGCGGTACATTTCCATGACAGCAACAGGGGCTGGGCCGTAGGGCACGATGCGGTAATTCTCGGCACGAGAGACGGCGGCAAGACCTGGCAACTGCTGCATTTTGCTCCTGAACTCGAGGCGCCTTTCCTGGATGTCTGGTTCAGCGATGATAAAAATGGTATTGCCATTGGCGCTTACGGCCTTTATTTCTCAACGAATGACGGCGGGAAAACCTGGACGGACACCGGTCTCGTCGTGGAAAAGGAACTGCAGGACGATGCGGGACCGGAAGAAGACAGTGATTTCGCCGAATTTTATGAACTGCACCTGAACAGTATTGCCGAATCTTCCGACGGTACATTGTATATCGCAGCAGAAGCCGGCCGCATCTATCGTTCCGATAACCGCGGCAGGACCTGGGTGGAACTGCCTTCACCTTACGTGGGCTCCTTTTTTGGAGTACTTACATTGCGGGACGATTCCGTCATGGTTTTCGGACTGCGTGGACATCTCTATCGATCCGTGGACCGTGGCCGGTCGTGGCAGGCAATTGAAACCCCTGTCAATGAAATGCTTACCAATGCCATCCAACTGGCAGACGGACGGGTTGTTATCATCGGCATGGGCGGCACCGTTCTTGTCAGTGAGGATGGAAAAGACTTCACCGTGAAAGAAACGGGAACAAGAACAGGTTATTCCGCGCTGGTGCAGAATAACGGTGTGCTGACACTGGTTGGTGAAAAGGGTATCGACTCACTCAAGATGGCGAATGCAGGAAAATAATCCCACCTTTTAAACGAGATTCATGCCGGATAAAAGCCTGATCACCCACCTGGAAAATCTTGTTTTTTCAAGAAGGAAAACAGTAATTTTCCTGTTCCTGGTCGTTACCGTATTCATGTTGTACTCGGCATTCCGATTACGTGTCGACGCCGGTTTCAGCAAGCTATTGCCGCTCGAGCATGAATATATGCAGACGTTCATCAAGCATCGTGAAGAATTTGGCGGCGCGAACCGTATCCTGGTCGCCCTTATGGCCAAAGACGGTTATATTTTCACGCCCGGGTTTTTTGAAACATTGAAAAAAGTGACCGATGAGGTTTTCTTTATCAATGGTGTCGACCGGACCCGGGTGCGGTCATTGTTTACCCCCAATGTCAGGTTTACCGAGGTCGTCGAGGACGGGATCGCCGGAGGAAATGTCATACCGGATGATTTCCAGCCGACACCGGAATATTTTGCCACGGTCAGGGAAAACATAATCAAGGCCGGGATTCTCGGCAGGCTGGTGGCGAATGATTTTTCCGGCGCCCTGGTCAGTGCGCAATTGCTGGAAATCGATCCGAATACGGGTGAAAAACTCGACTATGTCAAAGTCGCGAACCAGCTCGAAGAAAAAATCCGGCAGAAATACGAGAAAGAAAATCCCGGGATCGACATCCATATCATCGGCTTTGCCAAGATCATTGGTGATATAACAGCGGGCGCGAAACGGGTGATCCTGTTTTTTGCGATTGCCTTTTTAGTGACAGCCGTCATGGTTGTTTTTTATGCACAGTCCATGAAAGTTGCCGTTGTACCGATTGCTTGTTCACTTATCGCCGTTATCTGGCAACTTGGGATACTGCCCTTACTCGGTTTCGGGATTGACCCCATGTCGATCCTGGTGCCTTTCCTGATTTTTGCCATCGGCGTCAGCCACGGCGTACAGATGATCAGCGCCGTACGGGTGGAAATCTTCTGGGGCAGGGATTGTGAATCGGCCTGCCGTGCCAGTTTCCGGAGGCTGTTGATACCGGGCTGTATCGCCCTGCTCAGCGATACCATCGGTTTTATTACGATCCTGTTGATCGAGGTCGAAATTATCCAGGAAATGGCCATTACCGCCAGTATCGGCGTGGCAGTGATAATACTGACCAATCTTATCCTGCTGCCCGTACTGGTTTCCTACCTGGGACTGGACAAGTCCTACCAGGAGCGGCTGGAAAACCGGGCCCGTTACCTGTTTCCCGTCTGGACAATGCTTGTCACCGTCACCAGGCCGAAAAGGGCCGCGGCAGTCATTGGCATTTCGATTGTTCTGCTAGGCGTCGGTCTCTGGAAAGGCCTGGATGTACGCATCGGAGACCAGCACCGTGGGGTTCCCGAATTGCATTCGGACTCGAGATATAACATCGATACGAGGGTGATCGCCGACAATTTTTCTATTGGTGTCGATGTTCTGTCGGTAATTGTTGAAACAATACCGGAAGGTTGTATCAATTATTCTGTTATGAAAACTATCGACCTGTTCGAATGGCACATGCTGAATACACCCGGTGTGCAATCGGTCATCGCCTTGCCCGGTATCGCCAGGCGCATCAACGCCGGCTGGAACGAGGGCAACATGAAGTGGCGGGTTTTGCCGCGTAACCAGTCGGTCCTGACCCAGGCCGTCTCCTATGTCCCGACTTCATCGGGACTGTTGAACAGCGATTGCAGTGTCATGCCGGTGCTGGTTTTCACGACGGACCACAAGGCGGAAACCATCCGGCAGATCGTTTCACGAGTCAGGCAGTTCCGGGACGAACACAACACGGACAAGGTGTCATTCCGGCTGGCGACGGGCAATGTCGGCGTTATGGCGGCGACCAACGAGGAAGTGGAGGCGGCGCAGTTTCCGATACTGGTGTACGTTTTTTCAGCGATTATCCTGCTGTGCCTGGTCACGTTCCGATCCATTGCCGGAACATTATGCATTGTTATGCCACTGGCACTGGTTTCGCTGCTGGCTTATGCACTGATGAGCGTCCTGGAAATCGGTCTCAAGGTCAATACACTGCCGGTCGTTGCGCTCGGTGTCGGAATCGGTGTTGACTACGGTATCTACATCTACAGTCGTTGGTCCGATTTCCTGTCACAGGGCAAACCCATGGAGGAGGCCTATCTTTATACGCTTGCGACAACCGGTTTTGGTGTATTGTTCACGGGGATTACGCTTGCTGTCGGTGTTTTCACCTGGCTGTTTTCACCATTGAAGTTTCAGGCTGATATGGGCATTCTCCTGATGTTTATGTTCCTGGTTAACATGCTGGGCGCGATCTTCCTGTTGCCTGCGCTGGCCACTTTCCTGCTCAAACCGGAAAAATCCGCAGCCTGAT
>DATIPP010000097.1:0-6728 GCA_035471825.1 Gammaproteobacteria bacterium | reverse complement strand
TCAGTGTCTCGGCGTTTGCAGATACTGTCACGGTCAATCCCGATGCGCCGGAAAAATACGTCGTAAAAAAGGGCGATACACTCTGGGATATTTCAGGCCGTTTCCTGGCCGAGCCGTGGTACTGGCCGGAAGTCTGGCGCGTCAACCCGCAGATTGAAAACCCGCATCTTATTTACCCCGGCGATGTTGTATCGCTTCGTTACCAGGATGGCAAGCCTATTCTGTATGTCGATCGCGGTGATACGACATCGGGCAGGTATGTCAGGGTTTCTCCCGAAATACGTTCCTACCAGCGTGACGAGGCCATACCGGCCATACCGGTCGATGCAATCCAGCAGTTTCTGATCCGGCCACTGGTCGTCACTGAAGAACAAATGGAAGACTGGCCGTATGTTGTGTCCAGTTATGATGAGCACCTCGTCGCCGGAACCGGGAATACCATCTACGTGCGTGGCTTGCCGGAAGATGCATCCAACAAGCGTTATGCTATCTATCGCAAGGGCAATCCGTATTACAGGGCCGGTGACGCCAGCAAGAGCATGACGCAATACACCACGAGACGCGAGGAGGGCACAGTCCTCGGTTACGAGGCCCTGTACGTCGGCGATGCTGTTATTGAAAAAGAGGGTGACCCGGCATCAGCCGTGATCGCAAATGCCAACCGGGAGATCTTGGTCGGTGACCGCCTGGCAATTGAATCCGATACCGATATCAATACCAATTTTGTCCCGCATCCACCGTTACGCGAGATCGATGGCAACGTAATATCCGTTATCGACGGCGTTTCCGAGATTGGACAATACCAGGTTGTCGTGCTTGATGTTGGTTCAAACGACGGGCTTGAAGTCGGTAATATTGTCGGTGTTTTCAAAGCCGGCGAGATTGTCAAGGATTATGTGGCATCCAGACAAAAAGCAAAGCAGGAACTTGAAGAGGGCTACGATTGCGGTCCCGAGCCCGCAACGATCCCTTGTGAGATAGTCAAAGGTCTGATTGAGAAAAAACGTAAATTCGATCAGACGCCGCTTGCCGGATACCTCGGACGGCCGAGCGACAAGCCCGTGGAAGTCCGCTTGCCTGAAGAATACGCCGGCGTGCTGATGGTGTTCCGGACCTTTGATAATCTGAGTTATGCGCTTGTTATGGAGGCAGAAAGCGCGATTCATCTTTATGACTCGGTGCGAAACCTGTAAAATGATTCAGGTCGTTTAGTTAAAGTAACATTGCCCTACAAAACAAATAAAAAGCATCCATACCGGGTGCTTTTTTAATTGCCCGTGTCATAGGAAGGACCGGAAAACCGTGCAAAGGGATTTGTTATCATGTCCGGAAAAAAAATATCCGACGATTACCGTATCGCCTGGTTGATACTCCACCGTGCACCGAAACTCGCTGTGCCTGTCGTCAGGCTTTTACTCGAAACCTTTCACACGCCGGCGGATATTCTGACAGCAGATCATGGCGAATTACGTGGTCTCGGGCTGAAACAACATACAATTGCATTTCTCAAACAACCGGACTGGAAATCAGTACACGCGGATCTGGACTGGCTGGACAAACAGGAAAATCATCATCTGGTTACCTGGCTGGATCCCGCTTACCCGGTTTTGTTACAACAGATCCCGGATCCACCACTAGTATTGTTTGTTGCCGGCCGGCCCGAATTATTACGCTCGGTCCAGGTTGGAATTGTCGGCAGCCGTAACCCGGGACCGAACGGCCGGCAAATCGCGCATAGATTTGCACGTGAGCTGGCATCACTGGGATTCACGATCACCAGTGGTCTCGCACTCGGGATAGATGCCTGTAGTCATCGGGGCGCCCTGCAGGAGACCGGTAACACCGTCGCCGTTCTCGGTAACGGGCCTGACATTATATATCCATACAGACACGGGCAATTGATCCGGGAAATTTCCTTGCGTGGTGCCATGGTGACGGAATTTCCACCCGGTACATCACCTGCAGGCAGTAATTTCCCGCGCCGGAACCGCATAATCAGCGGCCTATCCGCAGGCGTTCTTGTCGTTGAAGCCGCCCTTCGCAGTGGTTCGCTGATAACGGCGCGGTTCGCCATGGAGCAGGGACGGGAAGTATTTGCAATACCCGGTTCCATACATAATCCCCTGTCCAGGGGCTGTCATGATTTGATCAAGCAAGGTGCCAAACTGGTTGAAACGGTACGGGATATCATTGAAGATCTCGGCCCGGTTGCGCTGGCCGGTCAAACATTGACCAGGATGGATATTCCGGAGCCAGACTGGAAAATTGATTTAGACGATGATTACCGCTTGCTACTGGACAAAGTGGCTCATGATCCGGTCAGTATCGATCAGCTCGTTAATACGACCGGATTGACGGCGGATGTTGTTTCCTCCATGCTTTTGATACTTGAGGTTCGCGGGCTTGTCTCTGCAAGTCCCGGCGGATTATATATTCGAACAGACCCGAGATAGATTAATGAAAGAAACGGTACTGGATGTATTGATGTTTATTTTTGATAATTATGTTGAGGATGATTACGAATTTGCCCCCGATCAGGAATCATTAAAAACTCAACTGGTCGAGGCCGGGTTCGCCGGGCAACAGGTGGAAAAAGCCTTTAGCTGGCTGGAGGGCCTTGCCAGCCAGCGCGAGTATGCACACGAAATCAGTGAATCGGCATCAACGCGCCTTTTTTCGGATAATGAATGCGAAAAACTCGATACTGAATGCCGGGGCTTCCTTGTTTATATGGAACAGGCAGGTGTATTGAACTCCAACGAGAGAGAATTAGTCATTGATCGGATAATGGCGCTGGAATCCGATGAAATTGATCTCCAACAATTGAAATGGGTAGTATTGATGGTCCTGTTCAATCAACCTGACAAGGAAGCCGCTATAACCTGGATGGAAGATATTGTCATGGATAATATCAACATCAATCTCCACTGATCAGAACTCCAGAGACTTTCAAGCATTACTAACTGCCGTTAATCCCTGAAGATTTTCCCGTGTTATGAGCAAAGCACTCGTTGTAGTTGAATCGCCGGCAAAGGCAAAAACACTTAATCGATATCTCGGCAAGGATTATGAAGTCCTGGCTTCCTACGGGCATGTCCGCGATTTGCTCCCAAAGACCGGGGCAGTGGACACTGAACATGATTTTACAATGCATTACCAGCCGATCGAGAAAAACAAAAAGTCGGTAGATGCAATTGCGAAAGCATTGAAAAAATCAGACACACTTTATCTTGCCACTGACCCTGACCGGGAAGGTGAAGCCATATCCTGGCATTTATACGAACTGTTGAAAGATCGCGGTGACCTGGATGGCAAGGATGTACACCGGGTGGTTTTTCATGAAGTGACAAAGAGTGCGATTGATCATTCCATTGCCCATCCCAGGGGCCTCTCGAAGGACCTGATCAATGCCCAGCAGGCCAGGAGAGCACTGGATTACCTTGTTGGATTCAATCTGTCGCCACTGCTCTGGAAAAAAATCCGTCGTGGCCTCTCTGCCGGCCGTGTCCAGAGTCCTGCACTACGGATGATTGTTGAGCGAGAGGAAGAAATTGAAAGATTCAAGTCACGTGAATACTGGACGATTGAGTCGGATCTTAACCGGGACAAGATCGATTTCACTGCCAAACTGACGTACCTTGATGATGAGAAACTGAAACAGTTCAGTATCGAGAATGAAAAGACTGCAATGGATGCGCGGAATAAGCTGCTGAAATATGCCAACGGTGAACTGACCGCAAAAAAGATAGAAAAGAAACAACGCCGCAGACAACCGGCACCTCCTTTTATCACCTCTACGCTGCAACAGGAGGCCATTCGTAAACTCGGTTTCACTGCACAGCGTACGATGCGGGTCGCGCAACAACTATATGAAGGTATCGACATTGGTGACGGCTCCGTCGGCCTTATTACCTACATGCGTACTGATTCAGTGGTGCTTGCCGATGAAGCGATAAACGATATTCGTTCTTTTATTGCCGAACGTTATGGCAAAAAACAGATGCCGGCCGAGCCGCGACATTTTAAAACCAAATCCAAGAACGCCCAGGAGGCGCACGAGGCAGTTCGGCCCACTTCAGTGCACCGTATTCCACAGGAAATAAAATCCAGATTGACCCGGGACCAGTTACGGCTTTATGAATTGATCTGGATGCGCGCAGTCGCCAGCCAGATGAGACATGCCACCATCAATACCGTCGGTGTCGATTTTGAATGTGGCAAGGGAAATATCTTTCGCGCCACCGGTTCAACTATTGCCGACCCGGGATTTATGGAGGTTTACCAGGAAGGCGAAGACGATAGCAGGGATGAAAATGATCAGCGTACACTGCCGGAATTGAAAGAAGGTGATGTGGTCAAGCTCCGGGATATCCGGGCCGAGCAGCATTTTACCGAACCACCACCGCGTTATACCGAGGCAAGCCTGGTCAAATCACTGGAGGAATACGGAATTGGACGCCCGTCTACTTATGCCAGCATTATCTCGACCCTGCTCCAGCGTGAATACGTGGAGCTCGACCGGAAACGGTTCATACCGACTGAAGTCGGCCGCGTGGTCAATAAATTCCTGACTGAACATTTTGGCAAATATGTTGATTATGAATTCACAGCACGTCTCGAGGACGAACTCGATGCCGTATCACGTGGCGAGAAGGAGTGGGTGCCACTGATGCGGGAATTCTGGGAACCCTTTGAAAAAACCGTACATGAAAAGGAGGAAAATGTGAGTCGCAAGGAAGCCACCCAGGCGCGAGAACTGGGAACCGACCCCAGGACCGGTTCACCCGTAACGGTCCGGATGGGCCGTTACGGGCCGTTCGTGCAAAAAGGCACGAAGGACGATGAGGAAAAACCGAAATTTGCCGGTCTTCGTCCGGGACAACGAATGGATACCATCGAACTCGATGAAGCCCTGGAGTTGTTCAAGTTGCCGCGGAAACTGGGGGTAACACCGGAGGGCGAGGAGGTGGAAGCGAATATCGGCCGGTTCGGACCCTATATCCGCTATGACAAGAAATTCGTTTCACTACCGAAAGAAGATGACCCGCATACCGTGCAACTGGATCGGGCACTGGAACTGATCAGGGAAAAGAAAAAACTGGATGCAGAAAGAGAAATCCAGGTTTTTGAAGAGGCTGGCATCTCGGTCCTCAATGGTCGCTATGGCCCCTATGTCACTGATGGCAAGAAAAACGCCAAAATCCCGAAAGACATGGAGCCGGCCAAATTGTCCCTGGAGGAGGCACAGAAGATACTGGCCGAGGCACCGGCGCGACGTCGGGGCAAAAAGAAAACGAAAAAAAAGACCTGATTTCGTTCATATACCATTTCAGGTCAAGTGATAATTCCGCTGAATCATCCTGTGACAGGGGGCAGCATGACTCGCTGGCATCTCAGACAAGCTGTGCGAAAGCTGGAAGCCGGTGGGGTCATTGCCTATCCCACTGAGGCGGTATACGGGTTGGGTTGTATTCCGGAAGACTTCCACGCCGTGGCACGGATTCTGGCGCTTAAAAACCGGCCAATAGAAAAGGGCCTCATTCTTGTTGCCGCCAATCCCGACCAGGTGGCACCTTATGTGTATTATCCCGACAATGGCATTCGACAAAAGGTCGAGCGTTCCTGGCCCGGTCCTGTAACCTGGCTGTTACCGGCCACGGAGTTGGTCCCGGTATGGATACGGGGCGATCATGAGAGTGTCGCCGTGCGAATCAGCAACCATCCCGCCGTGATCTCGCTATCCGGGGCTGCCGGGCCGCTTGTCTCGACCAGCGCCAATCCGGCAGGTTGTCCGCCGGCCACCACGGCGAGGAAAGTGATTTTCTATTTCGGACCGGTACTGGATTACTGCTATCCCGGCCCGGTCGGGAAACCGGGCAGACCCACCGAGATCCGGGATGCGTTGACCGGCCGCGTAGTGAGAATATGAAGCCGGAGATCGCAGGTGACAGCATTGACAGGGTTTTGTAATTCAACCAAAATTGTCGGCTTACTTTTTGGAGGGGTACTCAAGCGGTCAACGAGGGCAGACTGTAAATCTGCTGGCTAAGCCTTCGGAGGTTCGAATCCTCCCCCCTCCACCATTCAGGTGTCAGGAAACAGGGAACAGGCATCAGAAGGGGTGGAGGGTCAAGGCTCAGGTTTGAAGATTTCAGGAGCGGTCGAACGGCATTCGAGAACCAGGCTGGAGGACCGGTAGAGGTCTGATACTTGCAGTCTGTCAACAGTTACCTGGTTTGCGGGTGTAGTTCAATGGTAGAACCTCAGCCTTCCAAGCTGATGACGTGGGTTCGATTCCCATCACCCGCTCCAGATCAGGAAACAGGTAACAGTAAACAGGCAAGAGGTATCAGGTAACAATGAAGTGGTATCAGGGCAATAAGTAAGTTTTCAATCAAATATTGTCTGTTGCCTGTTTACTGTTACCTGTTTCCTGAATGCCCATATAGCTCAGTCGGTAGAGCACTCCCTTGGTAAGGGAGAGGTCACCGGTTCAAGTCCGGTTATGGGCTCCAGTGTGCAGTGATCCGGAAAGTTGGCAGGGTTAATTTTAATTCGATTTCATACTTGTTGAGGAGAATCTTCGATGTCCAAGGAGAAATTTGAAAGAAGCAAGCCGCACGTGAACGTGGGAACGATTGGTCACGTGGACCATGGCAAGACGACCTTGACGGCTGCCTTGACGAAGATCATGGGGGAGCAGTACGGGGGAGAATTTATTGCGTTTG
>DATIPP010000096.1:0-4733 GCA_035471825.1 Gammaproteobacteria bacterium | reverse complement strand
CACCTTCTGCTACCAGGACCTCGAGGGTGAGCGGCATGAGATACAGGCTAACGGCCTGCTGGCCGTCTGTATTCAGCACGAGATTGACCACCTGAACGGCAAGCTTTTCATCGATTACCTGTCCCCCCTGAAACGCAATCGCCTGTTAAAAAAACTGGAAAAGCAGGAAAAACTGGAAAAACTGCAACAAGCCCGGGTCTTGTGAAGGCCGGATCATTGACGCTGGCATTTTCAGGGACGCCGGAGATCGCGGCCCTTATCCTGCAAACGCTGATTACCCGATCCGATCATTGCGTTCGCCAGATTTTGACCCGGCCAGACCGCCCGGCGGGGCGCGGCAAGAAGCTGTCCGCAAGCCCTGTCAAGCAACTCGCCCTGTCACATGACCTGCCTGTCCTGCAACCGGAATCCGCAGACGACATCGATTGTGATCTCCTCCGTGAAATGGACGCCTTGATCGTGGTGGCCTACGGAATGCTGCTGCCTGAACCTGTATTACAGGCGCCGCGTCTCGGCTGCATCAACGTGCACACTTCGCTGTTGCCCCGCTGGCGCGGGGCGGCACCTATACAGCGTGCTATCCAGGCCGGCGATACGGAGACCGGTGTCAGTATCATGCAAATGGATTCGGGGCTGGACACCGGACCGGTATTCAAACAGGCGCGTTGCGCAATCACGACTGACGATACTGCGGGCAGCCTGCAGCACAAGCTGGCGCGGATGGGTGCCGAATGTTTACTGGAAACTCTGGACGCATTGGCCCGCGACGCTGTCACCGCAACTCCCCAGGACGACAGCATGGCCTGCTACGCAGACAAGATACTCAAAGCCGAAACGGAACTGGATTGGCGACAATCAGCGGAGCAACTGGAACGGACCATCCGGGCATTCAATCCTTCTCCGGTCGCACAAACCGAATTGAACGGCTTGCCGCTTCGAATCTGGTCGGCGCAGGTTGTTGATACCGATTGTCACGCTCCACCCGGTACCCTGCTTACCGAAAACAAACGCGTTATAGATGTCTGTACGGGCAAGGGTGTATTGAGACTTTTGCAGGTTCAACCACCCGGGAAAAAACCCCTGGACGCGGAATCCTTCCTCAACGGTCGACCGCACTTCCTGAAAGGTTCAACCGCACAATCCTCCCGGCCGTGACGGCAAATTCACAAGTCAAATCAACAAGAGCACTGGCCGCACTGATGGTGGCCGGTATCATGGACGGGAAAGGAAACCTGAGCGACAAGTTGCCGGAATACCAGCAGCTACTCGGCGAAAAGAGCGACCGCGCCTTCCTCCAGGCCCTCGGCTATGGCGTATTCCGCCATTATTACAGGTTGAGATTCATTGCCGGGCGTTTGCTGGACAAGCCGCTTAAAAGCCGTGACCGTGATATCGAGGCATTGATCCTGCTGGGACTGTTGCAACTATCGGAGCTACGCACACCGGATCATGCCGGGGTGTCTGCGACCGTATCCGCCTGCAATGAACTCTCCAAGCCCTGGGCCAAAAAGCTGGTTAATGCCTTATTAAGGCGTTATCTGCGTGAAAGTGGGCATTTACTCGAAAATATCGATTCGGATCCGCCGGCACGCTTTGAGTGCCCCCAATGGCTGCTCGACCGGTTTAAAGCCGCCTACCCGGACGATTGGCAGGAAATCGCCGAGGCCTCACATGCCCACCCTCCCATGACACTCAGGGTCAACACCCGCTTGAACTCCCGCGATGATTACCTGGCCCTGTTGCAGAAGGCGGGTCTGGAGGCGGAACCATTGCCGTTCGCCGTCACGGCATTGCGATTACGGCAACCGGTTGAGGTTGAATCCTTGCCGGGTTTTGCAGACGGAAAGGTGTCGATTCAGGATGAGGCGGCGCAACTGGCCGTGCCGTTACTCCATCCTGATAGCAGCCAACGGATACTGGACGCGTGTGCCGCCCCTGGTGGCAAACTCGCCCACCTGCTGGAACAATCGGGGAATTCAATCAATATTGTCGGCCTGGAAAAACATCCGCAACGCTTTCGCCGCTTGCAGGCAACTCTTGGGAGGTTACAACTCAATGCGACAGTCAAGCTGGCCGATGCCTGTGATGTCGAGACATGGTGGAACCACCAGTCCTTCGACAGTATCCTGCTGGATGCACCCTGCACGGCGAGCGGCGTCATCCGCCGTCATCCCGATATGAAGGTATTACGGCAACCCGCCGACCTGGACAAGGTCCGCGCCCTGCAGAGAAGGTTACTGACCGCGCTCTGGCCGTTATTGAAAAGTGGCGGTAAGCTGCTTTATGTCACCTGTTCCCTTTTACCTGAAGAAAACGATCAACAGGTTGAGATGCTCCTGTCTCAACTTGGTGATGTGCAACCGAAAATGATTGACGCTCCCTGGGGACGGGCCATGAAATACGGGCGTCAAATCCTGCCCGGCCAGCACGGTATGGATGGGTTTTATTATGCATGTATCGAGAAAATCTGACGTTCTTGCAGTTCCAGTCAGCCTGCCGATTATTCTCTTTATGCTGTTGTGTGCGCCCGTTCTTGCCGATAATCAAAAAGGTATAATTATCCGCCATGCCAACGGACTGATCGTTAACGGCGTATACAGGGTGGATGCTGAAATTGATTATCAACTGAGCGAGGAAGCAACGCAGGCGCTACTTCATGGCGTATCATTGCAAATGGACATCGAATTTCAGGTAAAGATGAAACGTCCCTGGTTATGGAACAAGATGATCAAGGAATCGGTGTTGAGTTATCGACTGGAACATCACCCACTGAGCGGGAATTTCCTGGTCACAAATCTTGCCACCGGTGAGCGAGACCAGTTCCAGAACCTGGCCGGAGCCCTGGAAAACCTGGGCAAGATAAGCAATTACCCGCTGGTAACTGAAGACAGGTTGCAACCGGACAAAAACTACCTGGTGGAAATACGCGCCAGACTGAACAAGCAGGCATTGCCGGCGCCCCTGCGTCCCCTGGCCTACCTGTCCTCCCGGTGGCATGTTGCCAGTCCCGGATATGAATGGATGATGCAATGAGCAGGCGCGGTGGAAAAACCATTTTGATTACCGGCATCGCGCTGTTCGTGTTGATGCTGACATCATTGGTGCTCATGAGCGCGTCGTTGCAGGACTCGAGCCGTTTCAGCCGCCTGTATCTCGGGCTGCTGTTCCTCAACACGCTGGGATTGTTGACGCTGATCGTCCTCATCTCTATCAACCTGAAACGCCTGATACGTCAGATGCGAAATCGTACCGCGGGGGCGCGACTGACCATCCGCATGGTCGCCATGTTCACCGTGTTATCGGTCACTCCGGTTCTGATCGTCTATTATTTTTCACTGGATTTCCTGTTACGCGGAATCGATAACTGGTTTGACCTGCGCGTCGAACAGGCGCTGGATGATTCCCTCGAACTCAGTCGCCTGTCACTCGATGTCCGCATGCGTGAATTACTGAAAAAAACCGACCGGGTAGCACACGAATTTTCAACCATCAGCAACGCCACCGTTCCTTTCGAGATTGACGAACTTCGCGTGCAAAGCGGGGCGAAGGAACTGACACTAATGACACGCCAGGGCGCCATCATTGCGTCAAGCGCGGACGACCCGACCCGCCTCGTCCCGGACAGGCCCAGCGAAACCATCCTGTTGCAGGTTCAACAGGGAAACAGCTATACCGGCCTGGACACCATCCGGAATGCCCTGCATATCCGTGTTGTCGTTAATGTACCCGGCATCTCCATACAGGGTGAAGAAAAGATCATACAGGCGCTTTATCCGATCACGGAGCGGATCAATAAGCTGGCAGAAAGCGTGCAGACCTCCTATGTGAAATACAAGGAACTGTCCTATCTCAGGGAACAACTGAAATACAGTTTCGTCATTATCCTGACGCTGGTCCTGTTGTTCAGTATGTTCAGCGCCGTGTGGGCCGCTTTTTATACCGCCAGGAGACTCGCCAAGCCGGTGCGCGACCTGGCCGAAGGCACGCGTTCCGTCGCCGAAGGTGACTACGGGACCCAGTTACCCGTGCCGGGGAACGACGAACTCGGGTTCCTGGTGTCATCGTTTAACGAGATGACCAACAAGATCGCACAGGCCCGGGACGAGGCCAGCCGCAGCCAGTTCGAGGCCGAGACACAGCGTTCCTACCTGGAAGCGGTACTGGAACGCTTATCATCCGGCGTGCTGGTTCTTGACCAGGATACCCGGCTCCGCACAAGCAATACGAGTGCCGAGCAGATACTCGGTATTCCCCTGAAGAACCTGATGAATTACACCATTCACGAGATCGCCCATAACTATAAATCACACAACGAGTTTATCGAGGCCGTTGAACGTCACCTCGATTCCACCGACAGGGACTGGCGCGAACAGGTCAATATTTCCCTGAACAGTGGCCGGAAAACGCTGATGTGCAGCGGTACCCGCCTGGCGGGAACACACAATATGCAACACGGTTATGTGATTGTAATCGACGATATCACCGCTCTCATTCAGGGCCAGAAACATGCAGCATGGAGCGAAATGGCCCGTCGCCTCGCGCACGAGATCAAGAATCCCCTGACGCCGATCCAGCTGTCCGCCGAGCGCCTGCGCCAGAAGCTGATGGACCGGCTCGAACCCGAGGACGCGGGCGTGCTCGACCGCTCGACCTGGACCATCGTGCAGCAGGTGGAGGCGTTGAAATCGATGGTGCGGGCGTTCGCCGATTATGCGGCGACGCCGGTGGCCGAC
>DATIPP010000095.1:0-7635 GCA_035471825.1 Gammaproteobacteria bacterium | reverse complement strand
AATTTTAGCAAGCTTGCTCATGCTAGTATCGTTCTCGGCAAAAGCAGGTTTGATTATTGTGGATGATGGTGACGCAGGTAGTATTTCTTCTTCGAATAATGACCTGGTTAATCCCCTTTACGGGACTGCAACCAGAGATGGCTTTTATGGAGCCACACTGAAAATTGCTCCTGGAAGCAGCTTCCTCTTCGACATTGAATATCTTGGCAAAGAGGCCGGGTTCACCAATACGTTCACATTCAACGGTAGTGAAATTTTCAGTACCGCTACAAATTCACCTGGCGACACGGCTGGACCGTTCCTGCTGGAAGCTGCTGATTTCATCAATAATGTTATCCCGTTCCTGTTCAGCTACAACACTACCTCGATCTCTGGCGGTGATGTTGTCAACGGCTCAAATCCGAATGACTTAAATGATGAAGCAGATCAAAACTTCTTCGTCACTTGTGTCGACGTTGCCACTGCCACAAGTTGTGACACCATCGATATCTTTCTCGATGACGGTGGTGCCGGGCCGGACGACAACCATGATGACATGGCGATTCGTTTGACCGCACGGGTTCCGGAACCGACCACACTGGCATTACTCGGGCTTGGTCTGATTGGTATCAGCCTGACCCGTGGCCGCAAAGCCTGATATCAGACAAACCACAGATAACACACTGTCACCTTCAGAGTCTGTTCAGACTAGTCAAAGCCGGTAGAAGTAAAAAAAGGCGTTACTCGAAAGAGTAACGCCTTCTATTTTATGGTCCGGATTTAATTCCAGTAATGACCTTTTTATTCTGTCGCTCCTAAACAGAAAACGAGGAACCGCAACCGCAGGTGGTGGCGGCATTGGGATTGCGGATAACGAACTGGGCACCTTCCAGGCCTTCCGTATAATCAATTTCAGCGCCCATCAGGTACTGGATACTCATTGGATCTATCAACAGCTTGACGCCCTCATTTTCAATTATGGCATCGCCTTCGCTGATATTTTCATCGAATGTAAAACCGTACTGAAACCCGGAGCATCCGCCGCCACTGATGAAAACGCGCAGCATCAGGGCATCATTGCCCTCTTCGTCAATCAGTTCCCTGACCTTGGTAGCCGCAGAATCCGTGAAAATCAACGGATGATTTACATTAGTATCAACTGTTTCTGTCTCTGTCGTCATAAATACCTTCTGAACTCATAATTAAGCTCTAATCGGTGGATTCGAGTGGCTCGGTATGGCCCAAAGCCAGGGGTACTTCCTCGCCGGCGGGCGAATGAACCAGCTTTCCGTTGACCTCGGCCCCGATGGCCATCTCTATAAGATTGTAGTACACATTACCTGTGATTCTTGCTTTGGAGGCAAGTTCCACATGCTCACCGCCCTGGACATCTCCGACAACCACGCCATTCAGTACCACGAACGGAACGCTGACCTCGCCCTCGATCGTCCCCTGTTCGCTCAGAGACAACATGGAGCGGCCATCGCTCTCGGCAATGACGTTTCCCTTGATGGTGCCATCGACATGCAAGCCACCCGAAAATTTGACGTCGCCGGTAACGACAGAATGCTGTCCGATAAGGGTATCAATTCGGGTTGTCTTGCGTTTGCGACCACTACCCCACATAGTATTTGCCTCCGACCTCAACTGATCGTATCAGACCAATCGAAAATTCTTTCAATTTTGGATACATTTTTATCCTTGGAATGCAACCGGACGGTAAGCCGGTGGGGCGTAAAACCGTCGGGTAACATGATATTACCTTCAAAACGTTTGAAATTCTTGAATTTAAATGACAGATCCATTGCATTATCCAGAAGAATATCCTTGATATTCAATATCTTGGTTATACCATTTTGCTGGCCCAGTACATCGATGTCGATTCTTCCTTCAGCAACTTTATCACTTTTTGTTACGTGGGTTAATATCAGCTTGAAGCGGTAATTTCCCGTCTCTCCCAGCGGTTCAATTTGCATCCCTTGCACGCTCAATCCATCAGATTTCCGGGTGGATGCCATAACACCCTGATAAAATTCCAGCTCACTTTTCAGGTGATATACCTCATCCTGCAAATTCTGCAGTTCTCCCTGTAACTGTGCTGCAGCCTGTGTATCCAGTTGACTCATGCGCTCCAGTCTGGTCAACCGTTTCCGCAATTGACTATTTTCTTCTTCCAGTTGACGGTTCACCTGCCATAATTGCTGGGTTTTTTCCCCTGCAAGGTACCGGGACTTGATATAAACCCAGCGATCCCTGTCAAGCAAGAACCAGATGGTTGTCGAGATCAGAAGACACAACGCGATAACAACGGCAACCAACAGCAGTGTTTTATGTCTCTTTATGATAAGGTGTTGCATAATTATATTGAGAGATTACCACCTTTATCGAAACCGTTTCATGGTCCTGTAGTGTTATTAATCACACCCGTTATTATCGACATTAAATAACCGGACCTTAAGGCCAAACTGGCGGAGCTTCCAGGCCTGTTTTTTCAGGCAGGTCGAACATGATATTCATATTCTGTATTGCCTGCCCGGCTGCTCCTTTTACAAGGTTATCAATCACCGAGAGAATAATTACGCGGCTGGATTTTTCCTGCCGGTGTATGGCTATACGGCAGTAATTTGAACCCCGTACCGATCGTGTGTCCGGGTGGGATCCGCCCGGCAGGATATCAACATAAGGACTGTCCTGATATCGCCCGGTAAACAGCTCCTGTATTGCGGCCTCTTCTTCGAGCAAAGTTCCATAAACAGTCGCATGAATGCCACGAATCATGGGCACATGGTGTGGAACGAATGTCAACGACACCGGCTGGCCTGCTACCTGGTCCAGTATCTGGGTAATCTCGGGCAAGTGTCGATGGCCAGACGCGCCGTACGCACGAAAAGAATCATTCATTTCAGCAAACAGGTTTTGTTCCACCAGTTTACGTCCCGCGCCAGTGAGCCCGGATTTGGCATCAGCAACAAGCGACTGGCTGTCGAGCAGCCCGGCTTCAAGCAGTGGTAACAATGCAAGAATGACGGCTGTCGGATAACAGCCCGGATTGGCGATCAGCCTGGCCCTTGAAATCTTTTCCCGATTGAATTCAGGAAGTCCGTAAACAGCTTCCTGTAATATATCTTCAGCAACATGGGCCTGCCCGTACCATTTCGACCAGACATCCGGATCCTGTAATCGGAAATCAGCCGACAAATCGATGACTTTTTTACCGGACCGCAATAATTCCGGTACCCTGTACATTGCCGTACCGTTCGGTGTGGCAAAAAACACCACATCACAATCATCCAGCAGGGGCGAATCCGGATCGCTGAAACACAGTTTCGTATAATCCCGCAGAGCCGGGAAATAATCCGAAACCGGTTTGTCCTGCTCGGTTCGGGATGTCACCACCAGGATTTCAGCCTGGGGATGACTGACCAGGAGGCGTAACAGTTCCGAACCTGTATATCCGGTCGCGCCAATTATGCCGACTTTAAGCATATAAAATTCCACATCCTGAAATTACAATAACTTGCGTATCATACAAGATTATTGATCCGGGCAAGAGTTTCATGATCTTTCTGACGGAATTAACCCGGCGATTTTATCTATCCGCCTGTTTAGCCGCATAGCAGGACGGGGTTTGCCGATAAACAACCGTAATGAAGGATTACATCTCATGCCGTGAACCAAAGCAGGGATTATTCCTGATGAAAATAAAAAAAGCGGCCTTGGCCGCTTTAAGATAATACAGTGTATTTTTATTATTTTTTAGTTGAAAACACCTGCGCATGGCAGGTGTTTCGGAAAAAAAGGTTAATCGGGGGCATTTTTAAAGTCAAGGGAATATTCCTGAATATCACTGTCTCAAGAACTCGCAGCAACCGCAGATAAATATGTAACATGCTGTTTTAGAAAGAAATGTTGCATTGCAGACTCCGGTATAAAAACAATATCACCACGCTGTTGATATAATACGACCACTTCTGAATTCGAGGAAAAAATCATGGAGACCGTACAGATAATCGCCCTGACAATGGGTGTTGCCTGGGCCAGTGGCATTAACCTCTATGCTGCTGTCTTCATGCTTGGATACCTGGGCTCAACGGGACATGTCGTCCTGCCACCCGAACTTGAGGTGGTGACTGACCCACTCGTCATGTTCGCTGCAGGTCTGATGTATTGCGTGGAATTCTTTGCCGACAAAACTCCCGGCGTTGACAGTGCCTGGGATACGGTACATACATTCATTCGTATACCGGCCGGTGCCGTACTGGCGATGGGTGCCGTCGGTGACACAAGCACTGCAGTGGAACTGGCGGCATTTCTTGTTGGAGGAACACTTGCTGCCGGCACACATGCCACCAAGGCTGGTTCCCGGATATTAATCAATACATCTCCCGAACCCGTGAGTAACTGGACAACATCAATTGCCGAGGATCTGGCGGTTATCGCCGGATTATGGACAGCATTGAATCATCCATGGATTTTCCTTGTGGCACTCGCAATATTCATCATTTTCATGATCTGGTTATTGCCAAAACTCTGGGGCGGCATTAAACGTGTTTTTGGATATATCAGAAACCTCTTCCATTCCGGGGGAAAACCGGAGCAGGCAATTGATGAAACAGCCGATCAATCGGGATCAATTAGCAACAGATGAGAAAAGAATATACAGCAACTGCTTTCCTGATGTTGCTGGTCGCAGCAATAGCATGGGTCTGGTTATCACCTGGAGGACTTGATACTGCACCGGATATCACTTTCCGGACAATAGACAACCGGACAATTGATTTGCAGTCATTGCGGGGACAACCCGTGTTGGTCACTTTCTGGGCGACTACATGCTCAGGTTGCATGCAGGAAATGCCGCATCTTATTTCACTTTACAATGACTATGAAGACAAAGGACTTGAAATCATCGGTGTTGCCATGCCCTATGATATTCCCAGTCATGTTGTACAGTTGGCAAGTGAACGCAATGTTCCCTACCCGATAGCACTTGATATAGACAGCTCGATTACTTCAGCATTTGGTGATGTGATGCTGACACCTACCTCGTTTTTAATCGCCCCGGACGGAACAATCATAAAACATAAAATTGGAGAGATGGACATGAAAAAACTTCGAGAGCAAATTTCCAATTTGCTCTCCCGGCAGTCAAAAGTAACAAATAACAAGTCAAAAGAAGCAAATCGAAATATATAATTTGGTTAACTTATTACTTATCACTTATAGCTAGTAACTGTCCTTATGCTGTGGATAAAGGCTTTACATATTATCTTCATGGTTACCTGGTTTGCAGGTCTTTTTTATCTGCCACGCCTGTTTGTTTACCATGCCATGGCCGGTGATGCCGTGAGTATTGAACGATTCAAAATCATGGAACGAAAACTGTTTTACGGCATCATGACACCGGGCGCTATTCTGACAATCTTCTTTGGCATTTGGACTATCCTGGCCTATGGCTGGAACAGTTATGCAGGATCATTCTGGTTACATGTCAAGCTGTTGCTCGTAGCATTATTGATCCTCTATCATGGCTACTGTGGCAAGCTCCTGATGGACTTTAAACGGGACAGAAACAGGCATTCACATGTATGGTATCGCTGGTTTAATGAAATCCCTGTAGTATTTCTGATAGCTATTGTCATTCTCGCGGTTGTAAGGCCCTTTTAGTTAAAAGGTATAAGCTATAAGAATCGTTTGTTATATATACCAGACTATTGATAATTCTTATGACTTATTACTTGTAACCTGTCGCTGACTTTATACTTCTATCATCTCAAAATCCTCTTTTCGTGCACCGCATTCAGGGCATACCCAGTTTGGAGGTACGTCCTCCCATTTGGTACCGGGCGCGATACCATCATCAGGCCAGCCCTCGGCCTCGTCGTAAACAAATCCACATATGACACACATATACTGCTTCATGCTTGCGAACTCCCGTAAAATTTTTATACTCGTTGAAAATCTGGCTGTGTAGAATACCGTCCTGATGAACAATATCAATCCTGATAAACCTCTCATTCTTGTCATTGCCGGACACGATCCGTGTGGAGGTGCCGGCATACAGGCGGACATAGAATCAATTGCCAGCCAGGGAGGCCGGGCAGTGACGGTTATTACATCATTGACCGCACAAAATACAACTGGTGTGGGAAACGTCGTTCACCAGAAACCGGACAATTTCCGGGAACAACTTGATATGGTTCTGGACGAAATGAAAATATCCGCCTGTAAAATAGGATTGGTCGCAGACAGCTCAATTATTGAAATTATCCGGCAAACACTCTCTGTCAAAATACCTGGCATCCCGATCGTGGAAGACCCGGTTATTACAGCCGGTTCCGGACATGTTTTTATTGATCAGTCTGTACAGGATGCACTTTGCAGCAAATTAATACCCTACGCTACTGTCTGCACGCCAAACACGATTGAGGCCAGAACATTGGCAAATACAAATAATCTTGATAAAGCAGCGGCCTGTCTGATCGAATCAGGTGCCAGATCAGTGTTAATCACCGGCGAACATGAAGAACAGGAATATGTCATCAATACTCTATATACTAAAGACAAGGAGCCAATTCGTTATAAATGGGACAGGTTGCCCGGTAAATACCATGGATCCGGTTGTACGCTTTCAGCTAGCATTGCTGCACACCTGGCGAATGGTGAAGATATCGAAATGGCCGTACACAGGGCTCAGGTCTATACCTGGAATTCCCTCAAATATGCCGGTCACCCTGGCCGATTACAGTACCATCCGGATCGGTTTTTCTGGAATCCCGGATAATCAATAATACATGCGGCAATTGCCTTCACATGGCCTTTATGTCCTGACGGATTGCGATAACTACGGCGGCAACCAATTTCTGGAAAAGACAGAGGCAATCCTGGAATCCGGTATTGCGATGCTGCAACACCGGAATAAAAAAGACAGTGCAGATGTCAGGCTCGAACAGGCGAAAAAATTGCAACATTTATGCCGTCAATATGATGTGCCCCTGATTATTAACGATGATATAGAACTTGCAAAAAAAATACACGCGGATGGGATACACCTTGGAAGTAATGATTTACCCTGCGCCGAGGCCCGCATACAATCAGGTACAGGGCATATAATCGGTATTTCCTGTTACAATAGTCTTGCAAGGGCCATAAATGCGGAAAGTGACGGCGCCGATTATGTTGCGTTTGGTTCTTTCTATCCATCTACAACAAAACCGGATGCAGTTTCCGCCGATCTGGAATTGCTTCAGTCTGCAAAAAAGCACATCAAACTGCCAATAGTTGCTATTGGGGGTATAACGCCGGAAAATGCAAAGCCTTTATTACAGGCAGGTTCCGATTTCCTGGCAGTGTCCCGCGCAATCTATAGAGTAGAAAATCCGGCAGGTGAAGTCAAAAAATTCAACCAACTCTTTTGAATAAACCGGAACTCTTATGAGTGGATCATACTTCCAGCAAGCACAAAAAGTTATTGCCGGTGGTGTCAATTCACCGGTCAGGGCATTCAAGTCCGTTGGCCGGGATCCCATATTTATAGACAGTGCCAGTGGACCTTTTTTATATGATGTTGAAGGAAGGCAATACATTGATTACGTCGGCTCCTGGGGCCCCATGATTCTGGGTCATGCCCACCCTGTAGTAATCAACAAGGTGCAACAT
>DATIPP010000094.1:0-2728 GCA_035471825.1 Gammaproteobacteria bacterium | reverse complement strand
CTGGCCTTCAATCCTGTTGATGTTGATACTCCAGGCCGTGGAACTGGTCCTGATCTCGCTGTTGAAAATCGGCATCGTCCCGGCCGTCACCGGCCTGCTCGTACTGTCAATCGCGCAATTATTGCAACTGGCGGTCTGGATTTACATCGTGCTTATCCTGATCCAGGTCATTCTCAGCTGGGTCAACCCGCATGCCTATTCACCGGTTACGGTCCTGATGTACCAGTTGACCGATCCGATCATGCGTCCGGTCAGGCGTATGATCCCTCCCGCCGGCGGATTCGACTGGTCGCCACTGGTCGTCATCATTGCATTGAACCTCATACTCATACTGGTGATTGCTCCGCTGGGAGACCTGGGACAATCTCTCAGTTACCGGGCATTGAGCTATCCCGCGCCGGCGTTACATTGACCCCGGAACTCTGTCATAGAGCAACCAGTCTGATATAGTTATAAACTGGATACAGCCGGAGTAACTAGACAATGGTAAAGCGGGCGTTTGTCTTTTTTGTCCTGATGGCCTGTCTGCCAACGCAATTGCTTGCCGAGCAATCACGGACATTCGGCGATTACACCGTTCATTACGTTGCTTTTACGACAGACGTTCTCACTCCTTCCGTGGCCAAGCATTACGGGATTACACGCAGTAAAAACCGGGTCATGGTGAATATCTCCATTCTGAAAAACGAGATGGGTATCAGCGGCAAACCCGTAAGGGGCAGGGTAGAGGGTACCGCAACCAACCTCAGTGAACAGTTACGGGAACTGGAGATCAGGGAATTCCGGGAAGAAGGGGCGATTTACTACATCGCCGAAACACAGATCAATAACCAGGAAACCCTGAAATTCGATTTCACCATTACCCCCGCCGAAGAAACGGAAACATATCATCTTTCTTTCCAGGAACAGTTTTATACCCGCTAGTCCATAGTATCAGGGCAGTTCCGCATCGTATTCCATGATCAACGGCGCATGATCCGAGAAGCGTTGTTTCGTATAGATCCTGGCCCTTTGAACCTTGTCCCGCAGGCGGGGGGAGATGACCTGGTAATCAATCCGCCACCCGACATTCTTCGCCCAGGCCTGTCCCCGGTTTGACCACCAGGTATATTGCTCCGGCCGTTGATCCACCACCCGGAACGCATCCACCAGCCCCACCCGGTCGAACAGGTCATCCATCCAGGCCCTTTCCTCGGGGAGGAAACCTGAATTATTCTGGTTGCCGCGCCAGTTTTTGATATCGATTTTTTTATGGGCGATATTCCAGTCACCGCAAATAATGTAATCCCTTTTTTGCCGCCGCATTTTCTCGAGCAACGGCATGAGACGATCCATAAAATCAAACTTGATTGCCTGGCGCTCTTCGCTCGAAGAACCGGAGGGAAGGTAGATGGATATGACGCTCAGTTTGCCGAAATCCGCCTGTATGAAACGTCCTTCCCTGTCGGCATGGTCCCAGCCAAGCGACGTCACAATGCGGTCGGGCTGCCTGCGTGCATACAGTGCCACACCACTGTAGCCTTTCTTTTCTGCATCATTGAAATACGCGTGATAATTTTTCGGCGAGAGTACTTCCTCGTCCAGTTGCGCCACCTGCGCCTTGGTTTCCTGTATACATACCACGTCTGCCTTTTGCTTCAGCATCCAGGGGAAAAAGCCCTTGCGCCGGGCCGCTCGAATGCCGTTCGCATTCAGGCTGATAATCCGCATTGTTCTGTTACCCGATCTGAAGGAAAGGTATGATCCGGGGAGAAGCATCCGGAATAACTAATGAAATAACAATCCAGTGACACAATAAAAAGCGTATATGAAACCATATAAAAAAGAATTTATCGAGTTTGCTATCGCTAACGAGGTCCTTTGCTTTGGTGATTTTACATTGAAGTCGGGACGGCGCAGTCCGTACTTTTTCAATTGCGGATTATTCAATCGTGGCGACAGCCTGCTCCAGCTCGGGCGTTATTATGCCCGTGCCATTGAAGCGGCCGGCGCGGAGTACGACATGTTGTTCGGCCCGGCCTACAAGGGTATTCCGATCGCTTCCGCCGTCGCGATTGCCCTGTCCGAGGACCAGGGACGGCGGGTGCCGTTCTGTTTCAACCGCAAGGAAGCAAAGCAACATGGTGAAGGTGGCTCACTGTTCGGCGCCCCGTTGAATGGACGCATCATGATTGTCGACGACGTTATTTCCGCCGGCATCTCGGTCAACCTGAGCGTCGATATCATCCGACAGGCCGGAGCGCAACCGGCCGGGGTCACCATTGCCATGGATCGCCAGGAGCGTGGCGAATCGGCACACTCGGCAGTGCAGGAGGTGGAACAACGGCACGGTATCAGTGTCATAAATATCATTACCCTGGGCGACCTGATCACCTACCTGGAGGGCTGTGAGGGAATGGCGGAGAATCTTGAAAAGATACGACGCTACCGGCAAGAATACGGTATAGACGGATAAATGCTCAACGAACACTGTCAATTTGCTATCATTAACAGTCAGTAAAGCATCGTTTTCAACAAACCGGTGACACTATGAAATTGCTGAAACTCATTACGCTTCTGCTCTCGGTTATACTCCTGTTCACGACGCATCCCGCACAGGCCCGTATCAAGTGCTGGACCAACAAGGACGGTGTCAAGGAATGCGGCGATCGGGTCCCCCCGGAATATTCCCAGAAAAAACACGAGGTGGTGAACAAGCAGGGCCTGGTTATTGAGGAGGAAGAACGGG
>DATIPP010000093.1:0-11420 GCA_035471825.1 Gammaproteobacteria bacterium | reverse complement strand
CTCAGCTTCGGTGCACCAACCCGTATTGAAACGGAACTGGCTGAAAAAATTGTTCAATTAATGCCGGCCATCGAAAAGATTCGCATGGTCAATTCGGGAACGGAAGCCGCCATGAGCGTCATTCGTCTTGCCCGGGCATATACAAAGAGAGACAAAATCGTCAAATTCGAGGGTTGTTATCACGGACATGCCGACTCATTACTTGTAAAGGCGGGTTCAGGCGCTCTCACTTATGGCGTACCTACTTCACCCGGAGTACCGGCGGAAATTGCCCAGCATACCATCACACTAACCTATAACGATGATGCAGGCATAAAGGATCTTTTCAATAAACAAGGTGATGAAATCGCCTGCATTATTGTAGAACCGGTTGCAGGTAACATGAACTGTGTGCCAGCCCGGCAAGGCTTTCTGGATACCTTGCGGGATGTTACCCGCTCTCACGATGCATTACTCGTCTTTGACGAGGTGATGAGCGGCTTCCGGGTTGCACTGGGTGGCGCCCAGTCACTGTACAACATTCAGCCTGACCTGACGATCCTGGGAAAGATAATTGGTGGCGGCATGCCGGTCGGCGCCTTTGGCGGAAGGGAAGATATTATGGATCAACTCGCACCGGACGGCCCTGTCTACCAGGCAGGCACACTGTCAGGAAATCCTGTTGCTATGACGGCGGGGCTTGCGACACTGGAAATACTGGAAAAACCCGATTTCTATAAAGAACTTGCCGGCAAAAACGGCGCACTCACAGAAGGACTGCAGTTTGTTGCTGACAAGGCAGGAATTCCCCTGGCAATCAACCGTTCCGGTGGCATGTTTGGGCTATTCTTCAGTGAGGAAACAGAGATCTCAACTTTCGAACAGGTCATGCAGTGCAACAAGGATCATTTCACCCGTTTTTTCGGTGGAATGCTGGACCAGGGTATTTACCTGGCCCCTTCTGCGTTCGAGGCAGGTTTTGTCTCGGCAGCGCATACAGAGGAAGAAATCAATACGACGATTAATGCTGCAGGTATCGTCATGCAAAAACTGGCCTGATTTTACTACGGGGATTCAGAGGCCTTATTTGCGAGTTTATCCAGTAAGGGACGGATTTTCTCTCCAATATGGATTTGTGGATTAGAGGCACTTATATCCAGTTCCTTCTCCAGTCGCCTGATTGTCATTTCGGCGGAGTTGAAAGCAGTAATGAAATCGGGATTACTGCTCAGGTTTTGCCTGAAAAACGTTTCACCGAACTGGGTAAAATTACCATCATGACCACAACCGAAAGACGGGTTTTCACTGCTTGCTGATGTAATTAATAATGTATGCTCATTTTCCAGTGTTTTTACAAGACCACCGGAAAAGCAGGCTGAAAGAATAATAACGCGCCAGTGAATATTATTATTGTCAAGGAAACGCCTGATGGTATTGGCATCCAGATACTTTCTGGATAAGCTGATAGTATCAATGCCCTTCGATTTCAACCGGATACCTTTACCCTTGTCACCATGAGAAGTAATAAAAAGCACGACCATATCTTCTTCAGAATCGATCAATGTACCGAGTTTCCGAAATGCCTTTTCCATATTAGCTACAGTCGCTGCTGGATACAGTTCTGATGTTTTTCTGTTATTGATCAATAACAATGACCTTCCGGATGTTTCAAATTTCCGGTCAAAAAGATTCCTGACATAGATTATTTCATTCATGAAAACATCTTCGGTGGAATAGGGTGCTATCCCGATGAAATACAGATCGGTGATATCAGGCCTGTTCTTTTTTAATGCACCGAGATATTTATCAAGCAACTTTGCCTGGTCTCCAGCCCCTGTTTTATCCGCCGCAACAGTGCCAGAAAGCACCAGAAGTAAAAAAAACAACAATTCCGTCAGTGACCTGATCATGAGAACTACCGGCACAAAACAAGATGGTTAATTTTGAAATAGAAAAACGGATTATATTTTTTCACAAAATATCGGGTCTGATCACAGGGACATTAAATTTATCCGAAAAACGCATCACTTCATCCAGTAAATATCCGTCCAGCCTGGAAAAAACTTCCTCCTGCATACAGTCAGGGACGCCGCCATAGTATGCCTCGGCCAACGCGCCGGTAATACAAGCCAGCGTATCAGTATCACCACCAATAGAGACGGCATTTCGAACTGCGTCCTCGAAATCAGTCGATTGCAGAAATGCCGCTGCCGCTACGGGTATTGTTCCCTGGCAGGTCACGTCGAAACCCTGACGCTCTCGAAGGACAACGAGATCTGTGTGGCAATCATACCCGAAGCGTTCTGAAAATAATGCAGCGATTTTCCCCTTTGTCCGACCAGTACGTCCCAGCAGGACGGCACAGGCAACCGCCCGGGCGCCCTTGATCCCTTCCGGATGATTATGGGTAATTTCCGCGCTCCTTGTCGCTTCACGCAGGACGGTCCCGGGATCATCATATGCCCAACCAACCGCTGCAACCCGCATCGCTGAACCGTTCCCGAAACTGTTATAAGGTGGTGCATCATCGGTAAAGAGCCAGTTGTAAAACCAGCCTCCATAACCGGCATCCGGGTATCGACGACCCCAGTTACGTATTGATGTGCTGAAAGGTTGATGTTCCCGAATGGCGGCCGCGACTGCAACCGTCAGTACCGTATCATCCGTAAATCTTGATCCGGGAACAAACAACCGGAAATCCTTTGTTCCTACCGACATGCCCTCATACACGGAACCTATTATGTCACCGGTAATTGCACCCAACATTCAGGTTCTCCATTCAATATATGCCTTCGTATCATGTCGACCATTATGTAATCACAGGCTGAAATCAGCCGGGAACAGGCGGCTGCTTCCGTCCATATCTCCGGTATCACGATAATTCATGGGAATAGCGTTGGAAGCAAGTACATCACCATTCACCACGCGACCAAGGACAAGCCGGTGATCGCCTGCATTGCATTCATGACTGAATTCACACTCAAAATATGCAATTGCATCTGCCAGTACCGGCGCACCTTTTTCGCAGTGGAACCAATTCACACCCGCCAGTTTATCGGTATAAGATGGTTGACCAAAATATTCTGCCAGATCCAGTCTCTCCCTTGGTAAAACATTCACAGAAAATTTCTTTCCTTCTATCAACAACCCGTAGGACGAGTGATCAGGATTTATGCTGAGAGCCAGTAACAGGGGTCTGAAAGAGACCTGCATAATCCATGCGGCCGTAAAGGCATTGTTCTTCCCCTTATGGGAGACACCTATGACATAAACACCATGGGTTAAATACCTGAATAATAAAGATAGATCCTTGTCCATTACGCAATGACCTGTGCACAATTTATCTGATTGTAACAATTTCACAGCTATGATTTTAAAGTCATACAATGAATAACAGTCAAACGATAACCTGGTTGGCTCTTTACAGACTGGAATTTTATCCTTCAGAAGGAGGTGAACCTGATGCGTTACAGACTCTATTACTGGCCCGGAATACAGGGCCGAGGTGAATTTGTCCGCCTGGCGCTGGAAGATGCCGGTGCGGATTACGATGATGTAGCCCGTTTGCCCGGACGCACCGGGGGAATTGAGGCAATGACGCGGATCCTGGGGGATATCAGTTCCGTTTCCCGCCCCTTTGCACCACCTTTTCTCAAGGCCGGCAGGCTGATTATTGCCCAGACCGCCAACATATTGCACTACCTGGGCCCAAGGCTGGAACTGGTCCCCGAATCTGAAGCCAGAAGGATATGGACGCACCAGTTACAACTGACTGTCGCCGATTTTGTCGGCGAGATTCATGACGTCCACCATCCGGTCGCGGGCAGCCTGTACTATCACCAGCAAAAGCAGGAATCGAAACGGCGTGCCGGATATTTTATCAAGGAAAGGATTCCAAAATATCTGAATTACTTTGAATGTCTACTCGCCACAAATGCAAAAAACACACATTATTTGCTGGGACGTACTTTTACCTATGTTGATCTTTCAATGTTCCAGCTAATCGCCGGGTTGCGCTATGCATTCCCGAACAGGATGAAACAACTGGAAAAGGATTACCCCCGCCTGGCTGATTTACATGACAAGGTGATGGAACGGCCTAACGTCAATGGCTACCTGTCTTCGCCACGTCGAATCCCATTCAATGAAAACGGTATATTCCGCCACTACCCGGAGCTGGATAATTAGAATTTACATTTCATCAGAAAAACTGCACTGAACCGTTTACGGTTACCGTTATCTTGCTCGATCCCGCTTCCACCGCAGGAGATACAGCTGTGTCCAGATCCATGGTTTTCATAGCCGCGCGTTCATACAGTATCGGCGGTCCTGAGCTGCCGGTATTAATATTCAAATTAACGATACGGTAATCAGCATTTTTCATATGTTTTTTGATAATTTCAACCCGTTCCCTGAATGCCACCATGGCATCTTCAATCAATTCATTTTCATGCTGTTTGCGGGCGGCATCGGTGGGACGAAAATTCATCTGTTTTACCTGTAACCTTGCCTGTAACTCACCCACCAACCCGGTAAGTACCGCCATGTCCTGGCTCTTGATCTCCACTTGCTGACTGGCCCGCCAGCCGGTGATTGTCTGCTTGTTATAGACGGGATAAGTCCGGTAATTTCCTGTCTTGCTTTCAACAGCATCACGGGGCTTGATAATTTCCAGGGCCCATTGCATGTCCTTGTTGATATCAGCGGCAATCCGGGAGGCATCGCTTCCCTCCTGTTCAACAGCCAGTACAACCAGCATTTCATCGTTGGGGATTTCGCGCTCGGACTGGGCCTGCAGATGGACCACATTAAACAACGTCTCATCTTCATGTGCCAGTACCCCGACGGAAAAAAACAGCAGGAATGCGGCGAAAGCGATACGGAATATGCTGGTCATAAGTCAATTTCCCTGGTTATTTCCAATTTATCCATGGAAACGAAAAACCCGCCGAAGCGGGTTAATCCTGTTAAAGGGTCCGATCAACTGACCGGTTTCCATGTCCCGTCCGCCTGGCGGCAGGCTGTTCCCTCGACCTCTTCGTATTTTCCATCAACATAAATCGTCTGTGAGAATTCCCGGCATGGTGTACCGTCCGCGGCAGTATAGGTCTTGGTCGGGGTTACTTTGCCTGAATGACCCGTATCCGGGTTGGTCCAGGTCGATGCCTGGCCGGTCTGCTGGTTTTCCAGGGCATTCTGGGTGGTGTCATAGTGGTAGGCCTGGTCCTTACAGGTCATGGATTTTGCGACCTTGTTTCCGAGGAAGCCGCCTGCCAATACACCGGCCCCGATAGCTACCTTGTTCCCGGTGCCACTGCCAAATTGCGAGCCGACGAGACCACCAATTGCGGCACCGGCCAGCGTGCCGAGTATCTCACCACCGCTGGTTTCACCGGTGTTGGTACATTCCGCCTGTGTACCGGCTGTATAAAAACATGCGAGCAGGAAAGTGGCTATAAGTGTCTGAAATTTCATATTAATCACCCTGTCATTCTTCCTATCAGGTTTTTCGTGTTCAATTCTAGCGCAAAATTATCTTCCCGGCAGTGATCGGATCAAGTCAGTTTTTCCTCCGAAACCAATATGCCGTCCTCGTCAGCATACAGGAAGTGTCCGGGGCGGAATTCCACTCCTGCAAAGCAGACGGGGATATCACGGTCACCCGCCCCTTTTTTGACACTTTTCCTCGGGTTGGTGCCGATGGCCTTGACGCCGATATCCATGGAAGCTATTTCGGCCGAATCCCGGATACAGCCGGAAACGACAATCCCCGTCCAGCCATTATCCATCCCCAATTTTGCCAGCATGTCGCCCAACAGGGCACAGCGCAAAGATTCTCCACCATCCACGACCAGCACCCGGCCTTCACCCGGCTCTTCCAGAGCAGCTCTCACCAGTGAATTATCCTCATGCACCTTGACGGTGGAAACAGGACCATGGAAGGCCCTCTTTCCGCCAAAATCCCGGAACAGAGGCAGGACAACCTGCAGCCGATCGCCAAATTCGTCATACAAATCTGCCGTAGTAAAACTCATGGTTATTACCTGTGTTAAAGTAAATCAGAATAGTATTGCGGTCTGCGATCGGCGAGTACTTCATTCAGGGAGGTAATACTCTTGTCCCGGGCAAGCAGTGGATCGATCTCCATAATATACAATTCTTCACACTGTGATGGTGACCGATGCAATAATGTTCCGCCGGGGGCAACGATCTGGCTTTTACCGGTAAACCTCAGATTGCCCTGCGGACGTTTATCAAAACCGAACCGGTTTGCAGTAATCGCGTAGACCTTGTTTTCCAGGCAACGAGTCAACATGGCTTGTTGACAATATGCCAGAACCAGGTTGGAAGGATGACAGATAATATCGGCCCCGAGCAATGCCAGGGCACGGGTAACTTCTGGAAACGCCCAGTCGAAACAGACCATGATGCCGATATTTACATCCTGTATACGGTTGGTTTGCAGAGGAATATCGCCTTCATCAAACCAATGCTTCTCCTCATTGAAAAGATGCAGTTTACGGTAAACATGCTCGACGCCGGCAGGTGTTATTAATAGCGCGCTGTTAAAAAATTTATCCTGATGCCTTTCAGTAAAACCGGTGACAATTGAAAATCCTTTATCCCTGCAAAGAGCAACGAGCGAATCGACAATTGTGGATTTATCCGGATCTTCGGCAAGAGAAATGACCTCGTCACGGTTCTGGAAATAATATCCCGTAAATGCCAGTTCCGGTAACACGACAAGTTCGGCTTCCGCCTGGTCCAGCGCCTTTATGACCTTGTTAAGATTACGTTTGACCTTTCCGAACAAGGGCCTGTATTGATAATAGCCTACTTTCATTATCTAGTTACAAATTATAAGCCATAAGTTATAAGTAATTGACTATATGTTTAATACAAATTTTCCTGTGACTTGTTACTTTTAACTTATTTCTGTTTTTTTGGTCTCTTCCATTTTCTGACAATAGTTTGTTCCACGCGACTGATAGCCAATGTATCACTGTCTACATCACGCGTTATCGTAGTTCCGGCCGCGATCGTTGCACCCGATTTAATGGTTACCGGTGCAACCAGTTGCGTATCTGAACCGACAAACACATTATCCTCGATAACTGTCCGGTGCTTGTTGGCACCGTCATAATTACATGTGATAGTTCCGGCACCTATATTCACATTTTCTCCGATTTCTGTATCTCCGATATAACTCAGATGATTGATCTTTGAGCCTCTGCCAACATGAGATTTCTTGATTTCAACGAAATTTCCTACATGCACATCGTCATTGAGATTGGAATCCGGTCGCATTCTTGCAAATGGCCCGATACGACAATTATTGCCGATAATAGCGTTTTCAATCACGCAATTGGGTAAAATCCGGACGTTATTACCGATGATACTGTCCCTGATGCAACAATTGGCGCCAATTGATACCTGCCTGCCGATTTTCAGTTTGCCCTCAAGTAAAACATTTACATCTATTGTAATATCCTCGTCCATTTCAATCTCGCCACGAAGATCGAATCGGGAAGGGTCCATAATAGTAATGCCACGGCGCATTAACTGGTGTGCCTGCAGTAGCTGGTAGTACCTTTCAAGTTCCGCCAGTTGTGCACGGTCATTAATGCCCATGATCTCGACTGCCGATTCCGGGTTTATTGTATTTATGGGGACACCTTCGTGAACCGCCATTTCGACTATATCAGTAAGATACATCTCTTTCTGGGCGTTGTTGTTTTTCAGCGAAGCTACCCAGCGTTTCAACGAATCCGCTGCAATCACCATCATGCCGGTATTGATCTCGCAGATTGATTTTTCATCGCCAAGTGCATCCTTTTCCTCGACAATTCGTGTAACCTCACCGGTTTCATTTCTGATGATTCGTCCATAGCCCCTTGGATCATCAATGAATGATGTCAACAGGGCAAAACCGGATTCCCTGGCAGCCAGTGTAAGATTTGTCAGGGTTTCAACCGTAATCATAGGTATATCACCATAGAGAACAAGCACCAGGTCCGTTTCAGGTACATCACCGATAGCCAGTTTGACAGCATGGCCCGTCCCCAATTGTTCTTTCTGTTCCACCCATGTCACATCAAGAACAGGAAGGGTTTCCCTGACCTGATCACCGCCGTAACCATAAACAACAATGATTTCCCGGTGATTTACCAGGCTTGCAGCGTTATACACATGTTCCAGTAATGTTTTTCCCGCAAGTCGATGCAAAACCTTGGGCAGGCTGGAACGCATGCGTATTCCCTGGCCCGCTGCCAATATTACAGTTGTTATACTCATTATGTATTCCGAATATTGGCTATAAGTAAAAATATTAATTTTGCTAATTCACTACGGATTTTTTCTTCTCAATCGAGAAAGTCCAGTAAGAATTGAGAAAATAATTTACAAATGTAGCCGGTATTATACCAATTAATTGGTGAATCTGTGGCGCAACATCGGGAAACATCAGTGCCAGAATAACAAATGTCATATAACTTATGAATAATGACAGGAATGAAACGACATTGAATTTCAGTCCCTTGACCCTGACGCGATCCCTGGTTTTCCTCCAGCGGAAGGTCCAGTAATTGTTTAACAGGAAATTGCTGATAATAGACATTTCTATTGCGATAGGTGAAGCAATGAATTTATTCATCCCCAGTGCCAGTAATAGAGTCAGTGTCCCAAGATTTACGATCACGCCACTGGTTCCCACGATACAAAACTTGATAAATGTGGCCATTGACCTGAGACGGATACCGCCAGCCTGGACCAGAAACTCGAGAATATCCGACAGGCCAAGTTTCGAGTCACCATATTTACGATCGGTAAAATGCACCGGTATTTCGACTATATTTGCATTCTGCAAAACAGCCTCATGTAAAAGGGCGACCTGGAAGGCATATCCCTGCGGCCTGATTGCATCGAAATTTATATTATTCAGAACACTGGCGCGTATAAGGCGAAATCCCGCCGTACAATCCCTCACCTGGTATATGCCGGCCAGGTGACGGGCCACGAAATTTCCACACCGGGAATTCAGTTTTCGCATCAGTCCCCAGTCATCCGGAATCGTACCGCCCTCTACATAACGGCTGCCAATTACGAAATCCGCACCAGCTTCAAGCGCATTTATCAAGCGTTTCAGGTCGGCCGGATCATGGGAAAAATCCGCATCCATCTCAAAGACAGCATCGGCATCCAGAACATTCAGGGCATGGCGCATACCACGTAAATAGGCTGCGCCCAGACCCTTTTTCTCACCCGTGATGAGGTGGACATTCGGATATTCCTGCTGCTTGACCCGGACGATAGATGCCGTGTCATCCGGTGAGTTGTCATCGACAACAAGTACCTCGATATCATGCTGGATTGCCGCTGCCTCACGCGCGATTGCATTGAGCATCGGGGCAATGTTCTCGGCCTCATTGTAAGTCGGCAAGATAATGACAAGCTTCACTGCCGATTCACCGTCTTGTCGAGGATGTTATCTGTGATTTTATAAAGGTAAATTGATCGTCCAATTCGCTCAACCGGTTCGAATTTCTCCAACCATCGGTATCCATCGTATGGTGGCGAGGTGCTGCCATCGTCCCTGAGCCGGCGCATGCTGATAGCTATCCAGCCCCTGGCCTGTTGTCCAGGTTCGAGCTTTTTAACTGGCGGTAAATCAAATCTTTCAATATCTGCTGATCCGAAATAAACCAGGTACAGTTCATTGATATCTTTTTCCAACAGGACATGTTCCAAACGCAAGAGATCCTGACCCCAATCCAGATCACTGTTAATCAGGAAATCTTCCGGGTTGTCATCAGCAAAAATATTGAAGTAACTAAAATAATCAGGGTGTGCCCGTACAGAAGCAATCAAACAACCAGACAACAGGATAATCGCGGCAGATCGTGCCACCACATAATACCGATCCATTCGCCAAAGATACATGAAACCCGCCGCTGCGATCACGGAGAGGAAAGGAAAAACCGGCAATATATGACGTATACCGATATTGATATTGACCGTAAGGGTGCTCAGAAAAAAGCTTGCCACAATAATCAAAAACAGTATCAACCACTGCTTTTGCTGTTTCGATATCCTGCTGCTGAAAATCGACACAATACCGGTACCGGTGAGTGCAAGAAAGGCAAGTGGTGTTTTTACAAAGGTGCCGACCAGAAAGAAATTCCACCAGCCGAATTCACTGATTTCCCCCATGAAATAACTGCGATGGCCTATAGCATTGTGATGGGCTACATGGATAATACCTTGCACAAATTCTATTGCAGGATAGACAGGTGCCTTGATAACAGCGTATACCAGGTCATGCAATGTACCACTGCTGCCGACATAACGATTTATCGTTTCATTGTAAATCTCGTATCGATCAATCCAGAACGGGCCTATGGAAAAACGGTAGCCTCCCCACAACACGAAAAACGAAACCAGCAATATAACCGGGATACCGGCCAGTTTTTCCCGGATACGTAAATCACCCCGTTCCTGCCATATCAACCAGCCGACTGCTAACAGACCACCCGCGGTAAGATAAACTACTGCTGAAAATTTGCTTAACAAGGCAAGCGCGACCGCCAGTCCAGCCAGTATTCCGTATCCAGGTTCCGGGTTTTCATACCAGAGAAGCATACTAACCAGCGCCATAAATACCGTCGCTGTCACAGCCATGTCATTTGTCGCCAATCCCGCATGACCCAGGACTATCGGCAATGTAGAAAAGAGAACAACGGCAATCAAAGCCGTGGCAACATCCAGCTTTTTCCAGCTTGTCCACGCAATAAAAAAAACGGCGAGTATAAAGAATGGCAATGTTCCGGCCCGTGCCAATGCGAGGATATGCTTGTAATTGCCCGTACTGTGCAGGATCTCGTTTCCTTCCTGCCAGATCCCGCTGATACCTTCCGGCCGTGCACCGGCCAGCTAGGGACCAACAGCATTGAACACCCGGGCCAATGGTGGATGGTCCACCTCAAGTTGATACGTACCACGTTCCAGCCATTCCAGGCCAGCGGCGATATGGGCAGGTTCATCATATGTCTGGCTGAAAACGCCATAGGTGCTGATAATCCGGACGACTGCCAGAAGCAGCAAAAGAGAAAAGATTATCCACCAATAAAGTACCGGCCGGGTCAAATACATAGCAACCCATCCTTGCTCGACATGAGTACATGGGAAAAGAATAATTGCGGGGCTATATCTGCAACGCCAAACCGTTTTTCCATCAACGGATCATAGCGTGTTAATAAATTGAACGGGAGGATCCGGCAGACAGTATGCTGTCCGCTGGAGAATATGAGATGAATAACCACCTGATTTCCCGGGCCCGGAACTGACATGCCTTACCGGTCCAGGCCGATCATACGATTAAGACTGGCCTAACTTCCCTTGCGCCTGCGTAAACGTTCGATGGCCTGCAACTGCGCCACTGCCTC
>DATIPP010000092.1:0-4821 GCA_035471825.1 Gammaproteobacteria bacterium | reverse complement strand
TAGCAATATTGTGTTACATCTGCGAGAAACTCGTGCCGCCATTCACGCCGTAAGGCGCCGGATACATTCTGTTTAACGAACAGTTGTAATTCATTGATCTGTTCCCAACATTCGCTCGGCATGATTTCGCGGGTGGTACGGATGTTCTCGCGCACCATTTTCAGCGACGATATGATGGATCCCGGGTTGGTTTCATCGGCCAGTAAAAAGCGGATCACGCTTCTTTCGTCGGCCTTTTTGTGGCGTTCATAGAAAATGTCATTATTGCCGGTGATATTGACCAGGTCATCCCAGATGTGACTGACGATCCGGGGCATGTCCAGCAACAGGCTGGCATTGACGTTTACCAGCCGGGCCATGTTTTCGGTGCGTTCCAGGTAACGCCCGAACCAGTACATTCTTTCTGCGACGCGGGATAACATGATTTATTTACTTTCGGGTGCGACGACCCAGGTGTCTTTGCTTCCGCCGCCCTGGGATGAGTTTACAACCAACGATCCTTCCACCAGTGCTACGCGAGTCAATCCGCCTGCGGTCGTATTGGTCCTGTCACCTTGCAGGGTAAATGGCCTGAGATCGACATGGCGCGGTTCGATCGTTCCGTCACACAATGTCGGGACAGTGGACAGGGAAATGACCGGCTGGGCGATATAGTTGCGCGGGCGGGCCTTGACTTGCCGTGCCATTTCATCCCGCTGACGCTTGCTTGAATGCGGGCCGACCAGCATGCCGTAACCACCTGATTCATTCGCCGGTTTGACAACCAGGTTTTCCAGGTTTGCAAGAACGTACTGCATCTCTTTTTTATCATCGCAGGAATAACTGGGAACATTCGGAATGACCGGGTCTTCATCAAGATAATACCGGATCATGTCCGGGACAAAGGTGTAGAGTACCTTGTCGTCGGCAACACCGGCCCCCGGTGCATTGGCCAGTGCCACCTTGCCTTTTTTCCAGGCACGCATGAGTCCGGGTACGCCCAGGACAGAGTCCTTGTTGAATACCTCGGGATCCAGGAACAGGTCATCGATGCGCCGATAGATAACATCGACACGGGAAAGCCCTTCAATGGTTTTCATGTAGACGCAATCATCGTCGGCAACAATCAGATCGGAACCTTCCACCAGTTCCGCGCCCATTTGCTGGGCCAGGAAGGAATGTTCGAAATAGGCAGAGTTATAGATACCGGGCGTCAGTACCACGACTTCCGGATATTCTTTCGGCCGGGGGGAAATGGAACTCAGCGTGTCGAACAGGTGCGTCGGGTAGTCACCCATCGGCAGGATGTTGTAATCCTCGAACAGCTCCGGGAAAACCCGCTTGGTTACCTTGCGGTTTTCCAGCATGTAGGAAACACCGGAAGGGACACGCAGGTTGTCTTCAAGTACATAGATTGTGCCGTCACTGTCTCGGATCAGGTCGCTGCCGCAGATGTGTGCCCAGACACCGAAAACCGGTTCGATACCGACACATTCCTTGCGGAAATTCCGGGACGACCTGAGGATGTCAGGCGGAATCTTTTTGTCCTTGATAATTTTCTGTTTGTTATAGATATCGTTGATGAAATGATTCAGCGCCGTGATTCGTTGCTGCAGGCCTTTTTCCACGCGCTGCCATTCCCGCCACGGGATGATCCGGGGAATAATATCGTACGGCCATTCACGGTCGATATTTTCACCTTCGCTGTAAACAGTGAATGTGATGCCCATGGTTTTAATGGCGAGATCGGCCGCGTGCTTGCGCCTGATAATCTCGTCACTGCTGATCCGCCTGAGGTAGCTGACTAACTTGCCGGCACCGGGGCGTGCCTGGCGGCGGGGATTCAATAACTCGTCGTAATAGCCGTTGATCCTGTAGTTCTTGAGGTTCATTGTTGTACAGACACCCGACCCGTTTCAGTCATAACAGCAAATAACCGGGTTTATTGCAATAAGACCTTAAGGTTAAAAAAAATGATAAGGAATGGGAGTCCGGTATTTGCACAGTCAGTTATTAATCAGATATTCTGAATTCCCTCGGGAGATTCCCGGCCCGCCGGTTTGTCGACCCGGCATACCAAGGTACTTTGCTTATGGAACGCTATTCTGAACTGAAGCAGATACTGCTGGATAGCCTGATCCAGTTCAGCCAGAGCTTCGGTGCTTACCTGCCCAAGTTGCTGGGTGCGTTGATGTTGCTTGCATTGGGTTTTTTGCTCGCCTGGTGTGCCAAGTGGTTGATATTACGACTGGGGGCGGGCATCGATCGGATGGTCCAGGCAATCGGGATTGCCTCCTCTGTGCACATCCGGTTGAAATGGCCGCTTGCCGAGATACTCGGGTGGCTGAGTTTCTGGCTGGTTATCCTGTTTTTTCTTACTGCCGCCGTAGAAAGTCTCGGCCTGCCGGCACTGGCCGAATGGCTGGGGCGCATGCTGACTTACCTGCCGACATTGCTGATCGCACTGGTTATTATTTTCGGCGGGGTACTTCTCGGGAATACGGCTCGCGACCGGATCACTGCGGGTGCTCGCCGGACCGGCCTGCACCAGGTTGAGGCCCTGGGATCGTTTATCCGCCTGGGCATAATCACTCTGGCTATCATCGTGGGACTGGCCCAGGTAGGGCTGGACGTCCGCCTGATTGAACATATCATGACCTTGTTGGTGGCCGCATTGTTGGCATCTGTCGCATTGGCGTTCGGACTGGGTGCGGGACCGACTGTCTCCAATATCATCTCGGCGCGTTACGTGCGCAAGAATTACCGGGTCGGACAGATAATCCGGGTCGACGATCTGCAGGGAAAGATCCTGGAAATGCTGCCGACGGGAGTCGTGCTTGATACCGAATCCGGACGGACTTTTATACCCGCCAGTGTATTTGACCGGAAGTCATCCTTACTGCTGGATGATGACACCCTTGATGACGATTAATCCGCTCTCCCTGAGGATGCTGGACAACCATCCGCAGGATGCCGCCCGTGCCCTGGAAAAATACCATCCCTCGGAGCTGGCCGGTTACCTCGAGGAAATGCCGGTAACAAGCACCGCGAAAGTAATGCGTCACCTGGTACCTGCTGTCGCAGCGGATTGTCTCGGCGAAATGTCCCCGGACGCCGCCGCTGCCATCCTGGAGGAATTCAGCGTTGAACGGGCCACGGCATTGCTGAGGCACATGCCGGTCAGCCAAAGAAACAACCTTATCCGCAATTTATCACCCTTATACACCAACATGGTCAAGCTGGTGTTGCGTTATCCCGAAGGAACCGTGGGGCAGTTGATGACCCCGCGTGTCTTTGCAGCACACGAGGACATGCGCAGTGATGATCTGTTACAGACAATCCAGGGCATGACCGGACAGTTACAGAAACTTATCTTTATCATTAATGATGACCATCAACTGGTTGGCAAGGTCGATATCCGGGATCTGCTCACCGGCGAGAGCGTATCGGCAATCAGCCGGTTAATGCAACCGGCTGGAACGGTTGTCTCTGCACGTTCGAGTATTGGCAGCGTGCAGCATATCGGTGAATGGAAATATACCGACATACTGCCGGTAGTGGATCATGCCGGCCAGTTTATCGGCGTACTGAAACGTGGCGTTATGCTGGATGCGCTGGCGCATGAAGCGCCACGCAACCAGGAGGATTTTGCCACTACTGCGCTGGCAATCGCGGAGATTTTCTGGGAAGCCTGCGCCAATATACTGGTACCTGAACCCCGCAATACTGACAAGAGGCATAATGATGACTGAAAACAGCGAAGTGATTGATACTTCCCTGCAACAGGTTTTGTTTGAGCGGTATCCGGCCGAGGCCATTCGACAGCTGGAACAGCTCGAACCGGAAGAAATCGCCCGGATTTTATCGGCACATTCGCCGAAAATTGCCGGGAAAATCTGGGACCGGTTTTCACCGGAACTCGGGGCACGTGTGATCGATGAATTACCGGACAATTACACAAACGATCTTTTCAGTCGCCTTGATCCCAACAAGGCAGCAAGTTTCTTCCGGGTACTCGATGCCGGTAAACGCGAGAAACTGCTGGATCACCTGGAGCCCTATATCGCAAATGACCTGAAGCGTGCAATTGAATACCAGCCGGACACTGCCGGGGCGTTGATGGATGGCAAGGTCATGTATTTCCGCTCTGACATGACTGTCGGGGAAGCCTTGAATGTGTTGCGGCGCCGCCCGAAGCGCACCTACCGCAAGCTTTACACTGTGGACGATCAAAACCGGCTTATCGGGATGGTCGAGATCGAGGAAATCGCGCTCGCCGATCATGCAACGTTGCTGTCCGAGCTGGAACGGAGTTCGCCCGCAGTCGTGTCGGTTACCGCTAATCGTGAAGAGATGGTGGAAATCTTTGAGAAATACCGTGTTACCGACCTGCCGGTCGTGGATTTTGACCGGCGTTTACTCGGTGTTGTCCGCCATCACGTCCTGGTCAACGCGGCACTGGAAGAAAACAGTGCCGATTTGCAGACCATGGTAGGCGCAAGCCGTGACGAACGGGCCCTGTCCACGATTGGATTCGCAGTCAGAAAACGTCAGCCCTGGCTGCAAATCAATCTGTTGACTGCATTCATGGCGGCATCTGTTGTCGGTATATTTGAAGGTACGATTGCCCAGTTTACAGCCCTGGCAGTGTTATTGCCGGTGGTAGCCGGGCAGTCCGGCAATACGGGCGCCCAGGCGCTGGCTGTCACCATGCGCGGGCTGGCATTGAAAGAAGTCTACCCACGCATGTGGCCGCGCGTACTGTTCAAGGGATTCAGTTCCGGTTTCTGGAACGGCATGGCCGTAGCCATAATGTGCGGCATAGGCGTGTATATCTGGAGC
>DATIPP010000091.1:0-5255 GCA_035471825.1 Gammaproteobacteria bacterium | reverse complement strand
AGTCCCGTTGTAGATACTGATCCAGATCAATGGTTTGTAAAACTATAAATAAATAACCGGATCAGTGAGATACGACGGACACCGTATAAAGCTTATCAAGCATGACGTGTCACATATTGTTTCACATCATTTATCTTCTTCTATTTTTGTAACAGAAGTATTACAAAATAAAAATGAAGAAGAACAGACTGACTTGATAATACCCGGGAAGATTACAGTTTGAGATATTCCCGGATTTCATCCGTTTTTTTCCGCACAATTTCCTTGTCAATTTCCCGCTTGACCATTTTCGAAAGAGTGTCCGGCAGTTCTTTACGTAAATGTCCGAGAAACGCCGGCGACGCTATCAGGATTATATTGTCATACTCTCTTCTGTTGTTTTCAAGGTAGTCCCGGATTTTTTTTGCAAACCGCGTGGCCGACTGTTCACTGATACCCGTCTTCGGCTCCATTGCATGCCGGTTGGATCCCCTGCTGTCAAAAGCACGGCCCGGCCGATCGGATTCGAGCTCCTGATCCTGCAATCTTGCGTCAGGATTGGTCAGGTCGTCGATTTCCGTGAATGTTTTTTTACCGGTATCCCGGATGAAAAACCTCGCCCGGCCCTGTTCTGCAACAACAACACATTCACGCGACATATACGGCTCCTTTTTTATTAAATACCCAGGTTATGCGAATACAGCGGTAAAATACTGACCACGGTTCAACAATAATTATCTTTATAATGATCTCAGGTAATTCGGGAATTAATCAAGCATTACTGAATCCCTTTTTATATAACAGGGAAATATAACCGCTATGATCGATATGTGCGTGGGTGAGAACAACGGCATCGATACAGGCGGAATCACTCGGGAAAGATTCCCAGTTTCGTTGCCGGATTTTTTTATCCTCTGGAAAAAGCCGTAATCAATTAACAGTTTTCCCCATCCGCTTCAAGCAGGAAACGGGAACCGGTGACAGTCTCAGCAGCACCCTGGAATGTGATTCGCATGACGATATACTGTTACCTTCCATAATCCTTGTTTTCGATTACAGCATTATCATGCAACCGATCAACCGGCTGAAATAAAAATCTCTCCGAAATCGGTGACTATTCAAGCAGGTTAACGCCAGGGGTTCCTGCTGCCTGTGATACCCCTTGGTACAAACAGAATTTCCAGGATTGGCTGAATGTACCGGAGCCGGTTACCGGCCCGCAATCCAGTTTCCCGCCTTGATAGCACAATTTTGAATCCTTTCCGCACGCTCGGCCGGATTACCGGTGATTGGTAACTCCGCACTTCGCTTTTCATTAGATAGTAGCGCGACAGTAGCCTGGACTTCATGTGGGTGTACATTTCTGGCTGCGTAGCAGTCTGCTGCGGCCTCCTGTGACGGTGGATAATCTTCCGGGGTCGCCAGAATATTGTGATTCAGCTGTATATGGGCATCAGCATGGATACGGAAAAAGGCGCAAGCATCTCCGATTTCCTTGCATAACAAGGGATTGTAAATCACTGCGGTCCCGAACCGGGGATCATCCCGAATCATGGCAATATAGGGTAATTGCTCATCCGGAATCTCCCAAAAATTCCCGGGAACTTTATTGGAAGTGCATGAGACCAACGATACCACCAGGAAACTGGCAAGGAAAAACAACGAGATAGGGTTGTTCATGGCTCCACCTCCGGGGCTGTTCACATTAATTAAGACCTGTCTGTCCTTCTCCTGTTCCGGTTACCGGATTGTCCCGGACAAATTCGGGAAAATGTCCCGATTACCATCCGGGATCAATTGGCAACTTATCCAATCATGTATTGGAATGTCTAAGCATGATGTCGGATGAACATAATCAATTCAAAACTTCATTATTTGTCTTATAGCAAGCCCTTACGTGGCGCGGACAAAAGTCCGGCTGGAACCGGTCGTCATTCCCGATTATCGCCTGCTGGAAAACCTGACTGCCTGGGTTGTTGACGGTTCAGAAGTGTAGGCCCGGACCGGAGGACTCCTGGATTACCTCGGCGGTAACGAGGCCCGTTCGAGGCTGGCTGAATTCAGATTGAATGGATATACGAATGTTCAGGTCTGGTGGCCGCGGCAGGAGTTGCCGGGAATCAGTAATCTTCCGGCCGCTCCAGTATCACGAAGCTGTAATCATACTCGTTTTTTTCGTCCTTTTTGAAATCATACCGTTCGACTTCCTCCCAGGATTCCCGGTCGAATTCCGGAAAATGCGTGTCGCCTTCCAGATCGGCGTGCACCTCGGTCAGGTAAATCCGGTCGGCCTTGTCCAGTGTCTGCCGGTAAAGATCCTCACCGCCCATGATCATGATCTCGTCGACGTCATGGAACTTCGCGTAGACACATTCGAGACTGTTTAAGACTGTACAACCATTCGCCGTGTAGTCCTTGTTACGCGAAATGACAATATTTTCCCGGCCCGGCAAAGGCCGTCCGATTGATTCATGCGTCATGCGGCCCATGATAATGGGCTTGCCCATGGTAATTTTCTTGAAATGCTTCAGGTCGGATGACAGTCGCCATGGCAAATCGCCTTCCCTGCCGATTACCCCTTTCCGGTCCATAGCAACGATAAGCGAGATTTTCATGGTGCGATCACTGACAGATCCTTTAAATTTCGGCAAATGACATCATATTGATTCCTATGATATAGGAAATGATGGACCGGGTCAGGCCGGAGCTTGCAAGGTTGCAGAAAAAAATGCAGTAATATCAAGTACTAATACCTGTCATCGTACATTCCGGCCCCGGCCGATGGACGATAGAAAATCATTCGAATACGCATTGCGGAAGCACCGCATCGCGTTCTAGTCAGAACATTCCGTTTCACAATATAGACGAAGGAGAACGCCTATGACGAATAGACATGATCCTTATCCGTCGCGGTTGAACGAGAAACGTCGGATGTTCCAGCGGCTGGATCCGATTATCTATTCGCGAAACGAAAACCGTTGGAATGGACCCCTGGACGAGGTGGCACTGTCGCGGTACGAACGCGACGGGTTCCTCTGGTTCAAGGGATTCTTTTCACAGGAGAAGATACTGCCGTTTTTCGACGAGCTGCAGGATATGGCAACCGATGAAACACTCATGAAATCCGAGCAGGTCATTACGGACCCTGACAGCGGGGAAATCCGTTCCGTGTTCGGCATGCATGAATTATCGCCGCTCTTTGATCGATTGACGCGCGACCCCCGCATACTGGGGATGGTGCGCCAGCTTCTCGGGGGCGAGGTTTACATTCACCAGTCCCGAATCAACGACAAGTTCGGATTCGAAGGAACCGGTTTCAACTGGCACTCGGATTTTGAAACCTGGCACGCGGAGGACGGCATGCCGCGCATGCGGGCAGTCAGTGCCTCGCTGATGTTGACCGATAATAGTGAATTCAACGGCCCGCTGATGTTAATCCCCGGATCGCATCACCAGTTTATATCCTGTATCGGCAAAACACCGGAACAAAACTGGAAAGATTCCCTGAAAGTGCAACGAATCGGCGTCCCGGACAAGGACTCTCTGCGGACACTGGCAGAGAAAGGCGGCATGCAGGCACCCAAGGGTCCTGCTGGTTCCTTGTTACTGTTCGAATGCAATACGTTGCATGCATCGAACAAGAACCTGTCACCGTGGCCGCGTTCAAACCTGTTTTTTGTTTATAACAGCCTGGACAACGCCTTGCTGGAACCCTGTTGCGGTCAACCACCGCGGCCTGAATTCCTCGCCACGCGACGAAGACACATTGAACCCCTGGCGATGTACGATGAATTCCCGGAAGTGGAAGAAGAAAAACGGCTGTCGGATGTCAGCTAGTTGACCGGCACACTCGCCCGGCCCCGGCTGTTAAACAGCGATAGGGGCCTTGATGGCCGGGTGTGATTCATAACCCGCCAGTTCAAAATCCTCGAATTGATAATCAAAAATTGATTTCACTCCCGGGTTGATCTTCATCACCGGCAAGGGCAATGGCTTGCGTGTTAGTTGTTTATTTACCTGTTCGAGGTGATTGAGGTACAGGTGTGCATCACCGAGCGTATGGATAAACTCACCGGGTTTGAGCCCGGTGACCTGCGCGATCATCATCGTCAACAATGAATACGAAGCGATGTTGAAAGGTACGCCGAGAAAGATATCGGCACTGCGCTGATATAACTGGCAGGAAAGCCTGCCTTTGGCGACATAAAACTGGAAAAAAGCATGGCACGGCATCAATGCCATCCTGTCCAGTTCGCCCACGTTCCAGGCACTCACGATCAAGCGGCGCGAGTCCGGGTATTTCTTTATATGATCAATCACCTGATCGATCTGATCGATGACCCGTCCGTCAGCGGTTTTCCATGATCGCCATTGTGCACCATAGACCGGACCGAGATCCCCGTTCTCGTCCGCCCATTCATCCCATATCCTGACGTTGTGCTCCTTCAAATAAGCAATATTGGTTTCTCCTTTCAGGAACCAGAGCAGTTCATGAATAATGGACTTGAGATGCAGCTTCTTTGTCGTTAGCAATGGAAACTTTTCGCTGATATCGAACCGCATCTGGTAACCGAAGACGCTGAGTGTTCCTGTCCCGGTGCGATCATCCTTGCGGACACCGTGCTCTTTAACGAACTTCATTAATTCCAGATACTGTCTCATTGTATTGTCCGTTGTCAGTTGTAATTTTATTGATTACTCTCAACGACCATTAACCGGCTAGTGACTTAAGACTATTGTTTCGATACGCTAGGCTTAATAGTATCGTTCCGACAACAATCATTGGTGCCGATAACGCCTGCCCCATCGTCAACCATCCCCAGGCAAGATAACCGATATGCGCATCCGGTTCGCGCACAAACTCGACGGCAAAACGGAACACGCCGTAACCCAGTAAGAACAGGCCGGACACTGACATCGTTGGCCGCGGCTTGGCGGAATACAGCCATAAAACAATGAACAGAACCAGCCCTTCCAGCAAGGCCTCATAAAGTTGCGACGGGTGACGGGCAATGTTACCGGCGCGGGGATCGGGAAAGACCATGGCCCAGGGTAGATTGGATGGTCCACCCCACAACTCGCCGTTGATGAAGTTACCAATTCGTCCGCAACCGAGACCGATGGGTACCACCGGTGCCAGGAAATCACTGACCATAAAAAAACCTTTTCCTGTTTTTCGCCCAAAAAACCACAATCCAACGAGTACACCGAGCAAGCCGCCGTGAAAGGACATCCCTCCCTGCGTGATGTTAAAGATCGCTATTGGATGGTCCAGG
>DATIPP010000090.1:0-4590 GCA_035471825.1 Gammaproteobacteria bacterium | reverse complement strand
ATCAAACCAGTCGGCGGTTTCCGCCGGATCGACTTCCAGTACCCGGCGAAGCGCGGCGCTGTCACTACGGACATCGTAGTGCCACAGTATGGCGAGCTCCAGGCCGTCATGCAGACCTACATCGCCCGATAGTCGCATGGTCCGTCCGCCGGGCAACACCGCGGGTTCATCTGTTGTCATTTCCGTGTCTATGGAAAAATATTCGCAGGCCGCCTGCCGGATCATCGTTGTTGCCCTGATTTTACCGTCAAGACTGTAACCGGCGATATGCGGTGTACCGATATCGACGCTGGCCAGCAGGCCCCGATCGATAGCCGGCTCTCCCCGCCAGACGTCGAGGACGACACCGTGTTGCCTGCGATCAACCAGTTCAGACAATGCTTTTTCATCCACCACGTCACCGCGAGAGGTATTAACAAGTATTGAACCCGGTGTTAATTGTTGCAGAAATCCGCGATTAACAAGGTCGCGCGTGGGCCAGGCACCGCTTTCCGTCAGGGGAACATGCAGGCTTATCAGATCTGCCGAAAGTAATTCCTCAATGGCGACAAATCCGGAATCACCGGTCCGTTCCTGCAATGGCGGATCGTTGACCAAACATCGAACATCCAGTATTTCCAGTGCCCGTAACAGGCGCGAGCCAACCTGGCCGCAGCCGATGATTCCAGCTGTCTTTTCCTGCAGGCGAAAATCGTATTTTCTGGCGAGCACCAGCATACTGCTGAGGACATATTCAACGACCGACTGCGCATTACAACCCGGAGCATGGGCAAAACCTATCCCGGCCCCGTCCAGGTAATCCGTATCGACGTGATCAATGCCGCTGGTCGCGGAAGCGACAAAATGCACCCGGCTCCCCCGTAAAAGATCGGCATTTACCGGCGTCACTGAACGCACCAATAACATGTCCGCGTCGCGGACGGTTTCCGACATGATAGAACGACCGTCACAGAAACTGACTTCACCCAGTACGGCGAAAGCTTCCCTGACATGTGGAATCAGCGGATCAGCGATGATTTTCATGACTCGTTACGGGCTCACGCAACGTCACGCCCGGTGTCGCGGAATATTCGATTATCAGGGACGACTGTCCTGTTCCGCACCCTCTTTTTCAACCGGCATCAGGTCGTACTTGGTAACCCCCAGTAACAACGTCACCGGGCTGGCAACATAGATGGAGGAGTAGGTACCAATAAGAACTCCGATGATCAGTGCAAAGGAAAATGAATGGATAATCTCGCCCCCGAAATAAAACAGTGCTGCCAGAACCAGCATGGTTGTCAGAGACGTCATCAATGTGCGACTCAGGGTCTGGTTAAGCGATCCATTGATTACCTCGGCCGGTTTGTTGTCCCGCATTTTACGGAAGTTCTCACGGATACGGTCGAAAACCACGATCGTGTCATTTAATGAGTAACCAATCACCGCCAGTACGGCGGCCAGCACACTAAGATCGAAATCGAGCTGCAAAATGGAAAATATGCCGATGGTTATCATCACATCGTGTACAAGTGCCGCAATGGCGCCGATTGAGAATCGCATCTGGAACCGCAACGATATGTAGATAAGGATCCCTATCAGGGCATAGAGCATTGCCAGGCCGCCGTCTTCTTTCAATTCATCGCCAACTTGCGGGCCGACGAATTCAACCCGGCGCATATTGACTTCATCGCCCGCGCTTCGCAGGTGACGAAGCACTTCACTGCTGATATCGGCACTGTTCAGGCCCTCCCGTGGTGCAAGGCGGATCAGTACATCGGAGGAAGAACCGAAATATTGCACGGATGCATCACTGAATTCCGATACCTGCAGCGAGGAGCGGATGTTGTCGAGATCAACTGGTCCCGGGTAGGACACCTCGACCAGGGTGCCGCCGGTAAAGTCGATACCGAAATTCAGCCCTTTCGTTGCCAGCGAAATAATCGAGGCTATTATCAGGACGGCAGAAAGGGCAAAGGCGATATTCCTTTGCCCCATGAATTTGATATTGATGTCGTCTCTGATGAGTTGCATGGTTTGTCTTTACAGCCTAGATCGCGAGTTTCTGCAACCGTTTACCGCCGTAAACAAGATTGATCACGGCCCGCGTAACCATGATGGCGGTAAACATGGATGAAATAATGCCGAGTGACAATGTCACGGCAAAACCCTTGATCGGACCGGTACCGAAACTGAACAGGACCAGTGCCGCGATCAGGGTCGTGATATTGGCGTCGGCGATGGTGGAAAAAGCCTTCTCATAACCGGCATGAATACTCGCCTGGGGCGAGTTACCATTACTTATCTCTTCCCGTATGCGTTCAAAGATCAGGACATTCGCGTCCACGGCCATGCCAACCGTCAATACGATGCCGGCAATGCCCGGCAGTGTGAGCGTCGCCTGCAACAATGACAGCAAGGCGACTATCAGTACCAGGTTGAGCGTCAGGGCGATATCGGCGACCAGTCCGAAAACCTTGTAATAAACGACCATGAAGACCAGCACGAGGGCAAACCCGATCAGGACGGAATTGAATCCCTGCTCGATATTGTCCTGGCCGAGGCTCGGACCGACCGTGCGTTCCTCGATGATCTCGATAGGGGCCGCCAGGGCGCCGGCACGCAACAACAATGCCAGATTGCGCGCTTCCTGGGTGGAATCGAGCCCGGTGATATGGAAGCGTTTGCCCAGTTGTTCCTGGATGACAGCGGCATTGATTACTTCCTCGATGGTTTCCTTGGTTTTCACCATCTCGCCATTCTTCTCGACAGTCTCGGTCTTTGTCTCGATAAAGACCACGGCCAGGCGTTTGCCGACCGCGTCCCGCGTTGCGCGGCTGAATATCCTTGCGCCTTTACTGTCGAGCGTGATGGTGACATCGGGCCCGCCGGTAATTTGATCAAATCCGGAAGCGGCGTCGATAATGTAGTCGCCGGTCAACATGACCTGCTTCTCCAGCAGGATGGGCTGGCCGTCCCGGTTACGATAAAGTTTTGATCCCGCCGGGATACGACCGTCGAGCGCATCCCTGACGGAATGGTCTTCGTCGACCAGCCTGAACTCGAGCGTCGCAGTTGCACCCAGGATATCTTTCGCACGCGCGGTATCCTGGACACCGGGCAACTGTACCACGACACGTTTTGAGCCCTGCTGCTGTATTACCGGTTCCGCCACACCCAGTTCGTTCACGCGTTTCCTGAGCGTGGTGATGTTCTGCTGCAGGGCATTCTTGCGCGTTTCATTCAGCAAGGCTTCCGAGAGGGTAATCTGCAATTGTGATTCACCGGCGGCCGTTTCGACCGGCTCCAGTTCCAGTTCCCGGTATTCGTCTTCAATGACTTCCTGGCCGCTTGCCAGTTCGGCCGCGTCACGGAACCGGATGAGCAATCCCCCTTCTTCCATCCGACTGATGGTCTTGTATCGAACTTTCTCTTCCCGCAGCAACGTCCTGAGATCGGAAACATAACGTTCTTCCGCCTTGTTCACGGCAGCTTTCATATCAACTTCCATTAGAAAATGTACGCCGCCGCGCAAGTCCAGGCCGAGGAACATGGGTTCGGCACCGAGCTGGCGCAGCCAGTCCGGTGTCGATGGGGCAAGGTTCAACGCCACGATGTACTGCCGGTCGAGGGCTTCCTTCAAAGCATCCTGTGCCTTGAGCTGGGCTTCCTCATTGGCAAAGCGGATGATGATGCTGCCATCGACCATCTCGGTCGATTTCGGCTTGAGGCCCGTCTCTTCCAGGGCGATGTCAATCTCGAGGAGGGTCAGTTCGTTTGCTTCCGCACCGCGGGAGGGAGTTATCTGCAGGGCTGGATCGCTGCCGTAAATATTAGGTAATGAATAAATAATGCCGATCAATACAATGATGGCAATCAGCACGTATTTCCAGGAAGCGTAACGATTCATAATGACGGAGCCGGTTTATTCTTGTCTGGTACTATATTTCCGAATCTGTTGTCTCAACCTAGAGCGTTTTCAGGGTGCCTTTCGGTAATGTTGAAGAAATCGAATGTTTCTGAACCTTGACTTCAATATCCTTGGAGATCTCCAGCATAATGAAGTTGTCGCCTACTCTGGTGATCCTGCCCAGCAGTCCGCCGCCGGTAACCACCTCATCGCCCTTGGTCAGACCCTCAACCATCTGCTTGTGTTCTTTTGCCTGTTTCATCTGGGGCCGGATCATGAAGAAGTACATGAAAGCGAAAAAAATAATCATCATGATCAGCAGCGAGAATCCCCCGCCCTGTGGCTGCGCTTCCTGGGCCCAAGCATTTTGTATGAAAAAATCCAGCATCAGATTCACCTGAAATTTCAAAGCGCGGTATTATGACACAGACAGCGCTTATTGCATGCGTTTTGCATAAAACCCGCTGATAAACGCTTCCAGACTGCCATCCTCTATCGCATTTCTCAAATCGGACAACAGGGAATGATAATAATGAATATTGTGGATCGTGTTCAGCCTCGCCCCCAGCATTTCGCCGGTCTTGTCCAGATGATGGAGATAGGCCCGGCTGAAGTTGCGGCAGGTATAACATCTGCAATCGGGATCGATGGGTGCCCGGTTGTTGCGGTTCTCCGCATTGCGCAGACGTACGACACCGGTC
>DATIPP010000089.1:0-19163 GCA_035471825.1 Gammaproteobacteria bacterium | reverse complement strand
TCAACCGGTAACGCACTTACAATCCTGACAGCGACTGGATAATAGCAGTCGTTTCCAGTCCATCATCTTCCGTGTGCTTGACTTTTACCGGCAGGTAATTGAATTGTTCCGCGCACCAGAAAACCGAACGGCGGGTATCGTCCGGTTTCTGGCGCAGGATCTTGACTGTTTCCAGTTCTCCCAGAGGGGTAGTGACCGTCTCTTCACCCAGTCGTTCAAAATGATAGGTTTTCATTTTTCCGCCGTCTGCAATGGTATATGTGTCCGGGAAAAGTCCTTTCTGCAGGTCTACCATGATGGCGTATTGATACAGGAGCTTGTCCAGCACGCCATTCTCCAGCGGCATTTTCCAGGTATGCTCATTAACCCGGTTGATGATTACCCTCTTGTCCCAGTCAAATCGTATATCCACGTCCCTGTTTTTCTTGCTGCCGGTGTGTTTATAGGAATAATCCAGCGGCTTGAGTTGCCCATCGATATGTTTCCAGCGGGATTCTTCAATAATGTGGTCGTCGCGGAAGAGGGCAACCAGTCCCGTCGTCTGGCTTTCCGACCGATAGATATAATGATTATCCCGGGTACGCTGAAAGGTCCTGTTAATATTCGCGACCTCCATTCCCTTGCCATAGAGTTTGTAACTTGCACTGAATTCGGGAAACTCAACCGGCTGGGCAACGGCAGGTGACAGCAGCAGGACGAGAACTGGGAGAATCTTGAATTTACACATATCGGAATCTTGGACAGTATTGCTGTGATAACATTCAGCCTATATTAATCGCCCCGGGATTAAAAATTTACTGTTTTTTTACGGTTTTGAAACCATGACCCAGCTATTTATACCGGACAGAACGGCGAAAGTTCTCATTGTTGGCGATGTAATCCTGGATCGTTATGTGCACGGCAGCACGACCCGGATATCACCGGAGGCACCGGTCCCCGTAGTACACGTCCAGGAAACAGAGGAACGCCCGGGCGGGGCGGGTAATGTTGCCCTGAATATATGCAGCCTGGGAATCCGCGCCTGTCTTGTCGGTATCACCGGTGATGACCCGGCTTCTGATAACCTGACCGGCCTGCTGGGCAATGCCGGTGTCGATTGCCGGTTTGTCCGGCAAAAGGCGTTTCCCACCATCACCAAGCTCAGGGTCCTGAGCCAGCATCAACAGTTGCTGCGGCTGGATTATGAAACCTCGGCGACGGCGGAAGCTACCGCACCCCTGCTGGAATTATTCACAAATTATCTGCCGGAATGCCGGCTGGTCGTTTTGTCGGATTATGCCAAGGGCGGCCTCATGCAGGCCGGGGATTTCATCAAGGCCGGTCTCGAGGCCGGCCTGCCGGTACTGGTGGACCCGAAGGGGAGTGACTTTACCCGTTACCACGGAGCGACTCTGTTAACACCCAACCTGAAAGAATTCGAGTCAGTTGTCGGCCCCTGCAGCGATGATGAGGCGATCGCTGCAAAAGGCCATGAACTCTGCCGGTCAATCTCGCTGGAAGCATTGCTGGTAACGCGCGGCGAGCACGGCATGACCCTGATTCGCCCGGACCGGGAACCGGTGCATCTCGAAACACATGCCAGGGAAGTGTTCGATGTAACAGGCGCCGGCGATACTGTTATCGCGGCCATGGCTGCCGCACTCGCCAGTGGCAACGATTTTGTCCGTGCCATGGCAATGGCGAACCGGGCCGCCGGACTGGTCGTTGCACGGCTCGGGGCCGCCAGCGTTACGACAGAGGAATTGAACACGGCCATACGTGCTGAAAGTGATGACAATAATGCCTTGCCTGGCAAGGAACAGTTACTGGAAAAGGTCCGGCAAATGCGATCCAGGGGCGAGACGGTCGTTATGACGAACGGTTGTTTCGATATCCTCCATGCCGGTCATGTCGATTACCTGCAGAAAGCGAAAGCAATGGGCGATCACCTGATCGTGGCTGTCAATGATGATGATTCCGTCAGGCGACTGAAAGGTCCCGGCCGTCCGATCAATCCACTGCAACAACGCATGGCCGTGCTGGCGGCGTTGAAACCCGTGGACTATATCATCGCATTTTCCGAAGACACGCCGGAACAGTTGATTGCCGAAGTGCTACCGGATGTGCTGGTCAAGGGCGGTGACTATGAACCCGAACAGATCGCCGGCAGCAGGCAGGTGCTGGATAACGGCGGCGAAATAAAGATCATCCCTTTTACTGAAAACTGTTCGACTTCACGCATTATCGATATGGCTAAAACGGCGCAGGAGGGCAAGCCATGATCGTGGTCACCGGGGGGGCCGGGTTTATCGGCAGTAATCTCGTCAGTGGCCTGAATCACCGGGGCCGTGACGACATACTGGTTGTGGATGATTTGACCGACGGAACCAAGTTCCGGAACCTGGTGCCGTGCCGGATCATGGATTACTGGCACCTGGATGATTTCTACGATGCCCTGGAATTCGGCGACGGGGTAACGGAAAAGATAGACGCGGTTTTTCACCAGGGCGCCTGTTCAACGACCACGGAATGGGACGGGCATTATATGATGGACCGGAATTACACCTGTTCGAAGCTTTTGCTGCATTATTGCCTGGACAACCGCATACCTTTTATTTACGCCTCCAGCGGTTCTGTCTATGGCACCGGTACCACTTTTTCCGAAGATCCCGTGAACGAGGCGCCGGTCAATGTTTACGGTTACTCGAAATACCTGTTCGATAATTACGTACGGCGCGTGGCACCGGATCCCGATAGCCAGGTGACGGGTCTGCGTTATTTCAATGTGTTTGGCCCGAACGAGCAGCACAAGCACGGCATGGCCAGCGTTGCCTGGCATTTTAACCGGCAATTGCTGGAGATCGGCAAGGTCCGGTTATTTCGCGGCAATGACGGTTACGGTGACGGCGAACAACGCCGGGATTTTATCCACGTCAGCGATGTTGTTTCCGTGAACCTGTGGTTACTGGAACACCCGGAAATCTCCGGGATATTCAATGTGGGTACCGGGCAGAGCCGTAGTTTCAACGAGGTTGCACAGGCAATTATCGACTGGCACGGGAAGGGTGAAATTAAATACATTGATTTCCCTGACAAGCTGAAAGGCGCCTACCAGAGCTTCACCGAGGCCGATATCAGTCGATTACGTGACGCCGGTTACCGGGATGATTTCATGTCGCTGGAATCGGGTATCGGGCAATACCTTGACTGGCTGAACAAACCGGCTGCTGAAAATTAACCAAACGCAGGAAGCGACGGCTTGCGACGACTCTACTCTGCAGTACTTTATTTCCTGGTTCCGTTGGTGTTTTTACGCCTGGTTCTGTCCGGGTTCAGGAATCCGGAATACTGGAAGCGCTGGCGGGAACGTTTCGGCCATACCCCGCCGCTCGATGATGAACGACCGGTGATCTGGATTCACGCCGTTTCAGTGGGTGAAGTTCATGCCACGAAACCGCTGGTCAGCCGTCTGCAACGTGATTACCCGGAGTACCAGATCCTGATCACCACCATGACACCGACCGGCGCAGTGAGCGTGAGGCAAAACTACAATAACTCCGTCAGCCACCGCTACCTCCCTTATGATCTACCCGGTTCGGTCGGCCGTTTCCTGGAAACAATCAAGCCACGGTTGTTGATTGTCATGGAGACAGAACTCTGGCCGAACCTGTTTTACTGCTGCAGGAAAAACCGGGTGCCGGCAATCCTGGTCAATGGCCGGATGTCTGAGATATCCCGCAAGGGTTACGCGCGTTTCAGCCGGCTTGCCCGTGAAACTCTTTCAAACCTCAGCCTGATTCTCGCCCAGACACGTGCGGATGCGGACCGGTTCGTCAGTCTCGGTGCAAGTGAGTCCATTGTCAGTGTAATCGGCAATCTCAAATTTGATATCCGGTTGCCTCACAGCATAACCGAGCAGGCCGAGGCATTACGCCGTCAGTTATCCGTCAACAGGCCCGTCTGGATCGCTGCCAGCACCCATGAGGGGGAAGAAAAAATCATTCTGAATGCATTCGGGAAAGTTCTGGAATCACAACCCCACTGCTTGTTAATTATTGCCCCCCGGCATCCCGAGCGATTCAACACGGTCATTGAAATCGCCGAGAAGGCCGGTTACGAGACCCGGCGTAAAAGCCGGGGTATCGATTGTCCGCCACAGGTCCGGGTTTTTGTACTGGACTCGCTGGGAGAATTGCCTGTGTTTTATGCTGCTTCGGATATCGCTTTTATCGGCGGCAGCCTGGTTCGCAATGGCGGGCATAACATGCTTGAACCTGCCAGCCTCGGACTCGCCGTCCTCACCGGGCCACATATTTATAACTTCATGGAAATCAGCGAGTTACTTGAGGAATGTGGAGCAGCCTGCAAAATCCACACTGCCGATGAACTGGCGCGGCAGGTAACGCGTTTTCTGGCGGATGCAAATCTGCGTCATAGCAGCGGTGAAAAAGGCCGGAAAATGGTTGCCGATAATCGCGGCAGCAGCGAACGCCTGATGACCTTTCTGCAGCCGTTCCTGGAGAAGGATGCAACTTCCCGACGTAAAATCATCTAACCTGAATAACAGGATTCAATCATGATGTGTCATCTGACATATCTGAAATCGCAGATTTTTGATAGCATGACACCAGGAAATTCACCATTATCAGGAAAACTGATGGAGATTCGATAATGAAAATTCACGGTATCGTATTGTTTACCGCGTTGCTATTGCCCGTCCAGGCAGTTGTCGCTGATGACTATAACACCATTGATACAGTGAGATATGTTCTCGACTGTATGTTTGATCTGGGTGGTCAAAATGAAGAAAACCTCTATACCTGCACCTGCCGGCATGACGTGATCGCCAGGGAACTTCCCTTCAAGGTATTTGAAGAAGCGACGTTTTTTGAACGTTATAGCAGAATGCCCGGTAAACGGGGTGGGCTGGTAAGAGATAACAAACGGGCTGAAATGCTGACTGAAAAATTACACGCGGCCCAGGAAAAAGCAAACAAGGAATGCCTTGTTGTCACGCATATATCACCTCCTCAAAAAAGCCGGGATGAATCAGAAGAAAATTAAAGAATAATTAATTTTGATCCCCCGAAAAAAAGGTGCCCTGGTGGCACCTTTTTTTGTGCTTGAAGAAACACCGATCAGGTTTTCTTCACCTCGTGGGTACTGCTGAAATGGTTGTCTTTTGTATCCACGCCTTTGACCGTCATGGTGCCTTCCTTTTGCGGTACGAAGAAAAATCGAAATGCCGGATCCATGCTGACTGAAAAGGTCAGCTTGGCCTTCATTACAGGCTCGCCGTCATAGTCCACCTCGATTTCCTTGACGAAATGTGGCGGGGGCATGACATGTGAACCGATTTTCAGTGGCGCCATGCCGGTAATATTCGGATGCCTTATCTTCAGTTGCATCAGGTTGGGTTCACCCAGCTTCAAATCACCGAGAGTATTCATTTTCATCTGGCCCAGAAGCCGCTTGGAATCTTCAATACTGTTGGGCGGTGGTGCGGAACAGGCACCCTTGGCCCGCACGAAGCTCTTGGCCATGTAGAGTTCGCCGGTATTCAGTTCCGCAATGGCGCGGACATAACTGAAATCATCCACGCGTATCCGCATGGCCAGGTCAGCGCGGCCGCTTTTGGGAGTAAATTCGAATTCACCCACCAGCGGCAAGGGGTTCTTGTCGACGAAGACATGCATTTTTTTGATGTACTGGTCCCCGGTCTGGGGAATTTTGGAATGGATAGAGATCGGCACAATGGTCGAGTCCTCGGCCGAGTAGGGTGCCTTGACCTCAATCAGATCCTGCTGCGCGCCCTCTATAATCTCACGGTCCTGGAAGTTCTGTTTGCGGATGTTTTCTTCCCATGCCTTGTCGGATTTCTTCTGCCTGAAATCAGGCGGAGCAACGTCCGCGACCGCGGTCAGGGTAAAGGCCGCAAGCAACAGGGCCGATACTAAACGCGGAATCAAAAGACGATTGACCGATTGCATGATTTTCATCCTCCTGAAATTGTACCAATGACAAGTTGTATATGGTGCAGTATATATGCTAGTATTTAAATATGTCAATGTATTTTTTAATCTCCTGCCTCACCCGTATCCTTACGTGGACGGAATCCGGCTTATTCACTATTAAATTAGATTCTGCGGCTTTTCGAAGGTTCATATTGGGCCGGGAAATGAACGAAATTTGACCGGTATGGGAGACCGTAAAGCGACGAAATTCCGGGATGTGAATAATATGTGTTCAGTACTTCTTTATGGTCGCTTTCCAGGGGGATTTTAGCTGTTGCCCGGATTTAAAAGTATTGATTTAAATATACTAGGTAACTAAATGATTAATATAAGTAATTACTTGTCAAAAACTGCCTTGTTAATGATGGTTATGATCACGCCCCGCTGAACTTGCGTGGTATAGGTAAATTTCCTAGAATTCAGTCACTCAGGAAATAATCGTTATGGGGTATAATTAAAGTAGTATCCAGTTTTATCCTGAAAAACCCATGACTATCAAGACACTAATTTCTGTTTAATGCTGTTGATATAAAGGATATAATCACAGTTCAAAATGCAATTAGTAAATAATAATCATCAATATACATGCACAATTGCATCCTCAGGCAATGTTACCAAGGTAACAGTCATTAGTGATGTCGTTCCTGCAGACGGATTGGCGAAATCCAGCTATAAATAATAATGCATAAACGAATCAGCCAAGGTCTCAAATTTCACTTACCCCCGGATGGTTGCAATATGGCCTTTGATGTCTGCCGGCTTACGGCTGGCACCATCAATCAATATAGTTCCGAGCTTTCTGACTCCCTGTTGCTTTTTGATCTCGAGGCATCAGGGAGTTTTACTATGTAGCAATGAGATCAAACACATGATCAACTAATAATAGAGGAGGAGGTCATGAGTAAATTATCTTTTAGTAAATGGCTGGTAGCCGCTCTGGCCCTGATGGTCTCGGTTTCTGGCTTTGCGAATGAAGAAGTTCGCAAGCTGACCCAGAACCCGAACTATTGGGCCTATCCCGGCGGTAACTACTGGAACTGGCGTTATACAGAGTTGAAACAGATCAACAATAAAAACGCTGGTAACATAGTCGCCGCCTGGACGTTCTCAACAGGGCGTCTGCAAGGTCACGAAGGTGGCCCCCTGGTCCTGCCGACGAGTGCGACGGGCCTGGAGTCAGACCACCTGTACATCCATTCATCATTCCCGAATGATGTCTTTGCCATTAACCTGGACACCCTGGGAATCACCTGGTTCTTCGAGCCGCAACAGGACGAATCAGTCACCGTTCCTGTGATGTGCTGCGACATCGTGAACCGTGGTCTGGGTTACAGCTACGGCCAGATTTATCTGCAACAGGCTGACACGCTGCTCGTCGCGCTGGACGCGAAGACCGGTAAAGTCAACTGGACCGCAGAAAACGGCCGTGACATCGGTTATGGTCCGAAGGCCGGTGACACCAACACCAACGCCCCGCACCCGATTAAAGACAAGGTCTTTACCGGTTGCTCCGGCGCCGAGTTCGGTGTCCGTTGCTGGATCGCCGCTTTCAACGCGAAAGACGGTTCACTGGCATGGCGCGCCTTCAGCATGGGCCCCGATGAAGACATCCTCTTCGACCCGAAGAAAACCACATCACTGGGCAAACCGGTCGGCAAGGATTCCTCGCTGAAAACCTGGTGCGCCAACAGTGACTGGAAAGCACCTGCCACGGGTCCGAACAGCTGCAAATCCCTGAGCGATCAGTGGAAGATTGGCGGCGGTTCCGTCTGGGGCTGGTGGCCTGCTGACTTCGAGGAAAACCTGATGTACTACGGTTCCGGTAACCCCGGCACCTGGAACCCGGTAGTTCGTCCCGGCGACAATAAATGGTCCATGACCATCTTTGCCCGTGACATCGACACCGGTATTGCACGTTGGGTTTATCAGATGACCCCGCACGACGAGTGGGACTATGACGGCGTCAACGAAATGATCCTGGCCGACATGAAGGTCAAGGGTAAAATGACTCCGGCCCTGGTCCACTTCGATCGTAACGGTTTTGGTTACACCATGAACCGCAAGACGGGTGAACTCCTGGTTGCCGAGAAATATGATCCGGCCGTTAACTGGGCCACTCATATTGACATGAAGACCGGCTATCCGCAGACCCAGAACCAGTACTCCACACACTACAATGGTGAAGATACTGTTTCCAAGGATATCTGTCCGGCCGCTCTGGGCACGAAGGACCAACAGCCGGCTGCCTACAGCCCGCGTACCGGTCTCTTCTATGTCCCGACCAATCACGTCTGCATGACCTATGAACCGGTCAGCTACGCGGCTGGTGGTAACCAGTACACGGCAGGTCAGGCCTATGTGAACGCCAACCTGACCATGTATCCGGCTGGCGCCGTTTGTCCGGAATGCCCGAACAACAACGCGGCCAAGGACAACATGGGTAACATGATTGCCTGGGATGCCGACAAGGGCAAAATTGTCTGGTCCATTCCCGAGCAATGGTCAGTCTGGAGTGGCGTGCTGGCAACCGCGGGTGACGTGGTCTTCTACGGTACCCTGGATGCCTACGCAAAGGCTGTCGATGCCAAGACCGGCAAGCTGCTTTGGAAGTTCAAGGCACCTTCCGGCATCATCGCCAACTTCAACTCCTGGGCCCACAAGGGCAAGCAGTATGTCGGTGTCCTCTCCGGAATCGGTGGATGGGCCGGCGCCGTTGTGGCTATCCCGGGTCTGGCTGCAGCACCTGACACAGCCGCACTTGGTGCGGTCGGTGGTTACAGAGCTCTCCGTAACTCCGCCCGTAACAGTGGCGTGTTGATGGTCTACAGCTTGCCGTAAGCAAGGCTTAAACAAACACTTGTTTGTTAAAGTGTCCCCGGCACCTGTCAGGTGCCGGGGATTTTTCTTATTGACTCAGCTGAAATCCCTGACCTGACCACAAATATATTAATGACTGTGTGAAAAGTTCCCGTTATCAGGCGAGAACTTGAATGTTTTTTTCAGGTCTCAGGAATCAAGTGATTTAAAAGCCTTGAATAGCATACCAATCTTTGTGGACTGAAATGGTATAATTTCAAGGAGTTGAGTGAATAAATATCAATGTCTATTGACAGGCAACATAAATAATACTGATACATTAACTTATGATTTATGGAGATTTGAGCAAATGAAACCTACTAGATTTTATGCACTGGTGCTGACTGTTTGCACCCTGTTTATTTCGATGGCTGCCAACGCCGAAAAAGTCAGGATCAATGCAGAGGCACGGGTCTTCAACCCGGCAATCGTCTATATTCAAGTGGGGGATACGGTCAGCTTTGATAATATGACCTCGCATAATTCTGTGACTTATGTTACACCGGATGGTGCGGAAGGCTGGAGAAGCCAGCTGGGTGAAAACCTGCAGGTCACTATCGATCAGGAAGGGATCTACGGGTATGTCTGTGAGCCGCATATCGGTTTTGGCATGGTCGGTGTTGTCGTAGTAGGTACCGTTACCGAAGAAATGAAAGAAGCGGCACTGCAGAAGGCACGAGACACCCTGGAAGGTCCTTTCCGGCGGCTGATAGGCAAGTTGATCAAGGTCGAGGTTCCATCGGAAGCCGGAAGTTGACCAAGTAGAAAGACCAATTCCTGTTGGTAGATTCTGACTAAAATATCATAGCCGGTGACACATGGGGTGCCCGGCTTTTACTTATTGTTTAACCTTAAACACATATACTTCTACTCAATCATATTATGAGAAATGTCCAAAACACAGCTGTTTCGATACTGGCTCTATTGATACTGGTTTTTGCTACGGCTCCAGCCCTGGCTGTAGAAACCGACAAGGAGGCCCTGAAGGTCTGTGCGGATCCCTACATGCTGCCCTTTTCAAACCAGGAAAAACAGGGCTATGAAAACGAGATTGCCCGTTTGTTCGGTGAAAAACTGGGACTGGAAGTTGAGTACGAATTTTTCCCCCAGCGAATAGGTTTTATACGAAATACCCTGCGTGCGGAAGTAGGCAGCAGCGGTGAATACAAGTGCGATCTGGTAATTACCGTACCGGAAAACTTCGAACTGGCTGCCACCACGGATCCCTATTACTCCACACCCTATGTCCTGGTTTATGTGAAAGGCCGTGGCCTGGACGAAGTCACCGATCCGGAAATGCTGGTAAAGATTGCTGAAAAAAAGGACATAAAGATTGGTCTGACTGACAAGGGGCCGGCCCAGATGTGGGTTTTTGGCCAGGGCCTGATGGGTCACATGGTGCCCTACCAGGGTATGCCAGGTGATCCCAAGGTGAACCCGGGGCAGAAATTGCTGGAAGAACTGGTGGCCGGCAATATTGATGCGACCATTATTTGGGGTCCTACGGCCGGCTATTTTGTTAAAAAATACAGGGAAGAAGGGATTGAGCTGGCAATGTTACCCTTGAAGGATGACCCCCAAAATCCCAACCTCAAGTTTACATACAGTATGTCGATGGCTGTACGGTATGGTGAAAAAGAATGGAAGGAGACTATCAACCGTCTCATTGCCGAGAACAGGGAAGAAATTCACCAGATACTGCGCGATTACGGGATTCCACTGGTCGAAAAAAATAAACAATAACGGTTAAACTTCAACAAGACTCATGTTCCTGATTATGAGACATAAACTGACGGTTTTTTTAATTTTGTCATTTCTCACCCAGGCCGCTTTTGCCGGTGGTGCGGGAAATTCACCGCCCGTGCCCGGTGATGATGACCCGCGTAAACTCAAACGGGAAATGACAGAGGAGGAACTTGAATCCAGTATCGGCCGGATGGGTGAGGTTGAACCGATCCCGGAAGATTTTGAATTTAATGAGGCCGAAAACAAGCTCTGGCTCGACGATCACCTGGAAAACATCAACAAACCAGTCAGGCTCTACTACGAGTTTGAAAAATCAGGCAGCTATGAAGAGGGATTTTCGGATTCCGTTTACCTGGACATTCTTGAAATCAACGAGGACGGCACAAAAAATGCCGATCTGGATTTTTTCAGTGCAGAGAGAAAACAGGAAGTCAGTCCGCAGAATGTCACCAATATCAGGGGCAACCCGATACTGGCTGTTTACATGCAGGGCGATATCTATGAGATGAACCGCCTGACGGATGGTCATTGGCGGTATTTCCAGAAACGGATAAAAATTGCCATGCGGGAAGTCGCAACAGTCGAGCCTGTCACCTTTCAGTTTAACGGGAAGGAAATTAAAGGCGAGAAGATAGTTTTCTTGCCATATATCGATGATCCTCACCGAAGTGATTTTGAAAGATTCGCTGACAAGCGGTATGAATTCATACTTTCAGACGAGATTCCGGGCAAGTTGTATCAGATAAGAACCATTATTCCTGATGATTCATCCGGGAAGCCGCTGATTGAGGAAAAACTGCAACTCGTCGAAGTGAATTTCGACGGCTGATCAGGCCACTTCTCTCTCTTTCTTGCGTTGTATCCTGTCATCCGGTCGTTTGCCGGGTTTCAGGTTAACAGCACAGAATTTGAACTCCGGGATCTTGCCGTACGGATCCAGTGCTTCGTTGGTAATCAGGTTGGCCGCCGCTTCCTTGAAGGTAAACGGCATCATAATGACCCCTTTCTGCATGTATTGATCAGCTCGTGTTGTTGCCGCAATCCTGCCGCGGCGTGACTCGATCACCAGTATATCGCCGGATTTCAGGCCGAATTTTTTCAGATCCTTCGGGTTGATCATGACGCAGGGACCGGGCTCAATTGCGTCCAGTACGCGTGAGTGGCGGGTCATTGTCCCCGTATGCCAGTGTTCGAGTTGACGCCCGGTAATGAAGATATAAGGATAGTCGTCATCCGGTAATTCAGCAGATTCAATATAATCTGCCGGTACAAAGCGGCCCTTGCCGTCTTCGGTGGGGAAGACGCCGTCCTTGAAGATAATCGGCTCCCCGGGATCGCCTTCCTTTTCAAGGGGGTAGGTCACGGAGTCTTCTTTCTCGAGCCGTTCCCAGGTAATACCGGCCATGCTGGGGACGGCCTTGCGGATTTCGGCAAAGACTTCCGCCGGTCCCGGGTAGTCCCAGTCCAGTCCCATCCGTCGGGCGATTTCCTGGATTATCCACAGGTCCTGCCGTGCATCACCGGGCGGATCGATGGCCTGGCGGCCGATTTGTACCCCGCGGTCGGTGTTGGTGAAAGTACCGGTTTTTTCGGGGAACGAAGAGGCCGGCAGGATGATGTCGGCGAAACCACAGGTTTCAGTAAAAAAGATATCCTGGACAACCAGGTGTTCCAGCCGCGTCAGTGCTTCACGGGCGTGATTCAGGTTTGGATCGGACATGGCGGGGTTTTCACCCATGATGTACAGGCCGTTGATGTCATCATCATAAATGGCGTGCATGATCTCGACCACAGTCTTGCCGGCATTTGAATCCAGTTTTGCATCCCAGAGCTTTTCAAATTTTTCCTGCACGGACCTGTCTTCCACCGGTTGATAGTCCGGGTAGACCATGGGTATCAGCCCGACATCCGAGGCCCCCTGGACATTGTTCTGTCCCCGCAAGGGGTGTAGGCCGGTGGATGGTCGGCCGATCTGACCGGTCATCAATGCCAGCGAAATCAGGCAGCGGGCATTGTCCGTGCCGTGTATGTGCTGGGAAATACCCATGCCCCAGAAAATGATGCCGGTTTTTGCCGTGGCATAAATCCGTGCCACGTCCCTGATGGTTTCCGGCGGTATGTTACAAAGAGGACCGACCTTTTCCGGCGTGTAGTCTTTTACCGTTTCAACAATTGAATCAAAACCTTCAGTATGTTTCTCGATGAATTCCTTGTTGTGCAGATCCTCACTGATGATTGTATTCATCATGGCATTTAATAACAGCACATCGGTGCCCGGCCTGATTTGCAGGAAGTGCGAAGCATGCAGTGCAAGCTCCGAGGCATACGGCTCTACCACGATCATTTTGCTGCCGCTTTCCGCCGCGTTTTTCATGAAAGTCGCGGCGACGGGATGATTGTCGTTGGGACGAGCGCCGATGATCATGATGACCTCGGCTTGAGTGCCGTCGGCCACCTGGTTCGAGACAGCACCCGAACCAATGGTTTCCAGCAGCGCGGCGACGGAGGACGCATGGCAGAGGCGGGTACAGTGATCGACATTATTGGTGCCGAATCCGGTACGGACCAGTTTCTGGAACAGGTAGGCCTCTTCGTTGCTGCCCTTGGCGCATCCGAAACCGGCCAGCGCCTGCGGGCCGTTATTGTCCCGTATTTTTGCCAGGCCTTTTGCGGTCAAATCCAGCGCCTCGTCCCATGAGGCCTCGCGGAAGTAATCCTTGATGTCGGCCTGGTCAATCAGCTCCGGGGTCTTCTCTATACCATCCTTGCGGATGAGTGGCGTGGTCAGGCGGTCGGGATGATGGACATAATCGAATCCGTACCGGCCCTTGACACACAGCCGCTCGTGGTTGGAAGGACCGTCACGTCCGTCAACGTAGAGGATGTGATTATTTTTGACATTGAACTTCAACTGGCAGCCCACACCGCAATACGGACAGACGGAATCGACCTGTTTATCCGGTTCCACCAGGCCGACATTCTTTGCCGGCATTAATGCACCGGTAGGGCAGGCCTGCACGCATTCTCCGCAGGCGACGCAGGTGCTTTCGCCCATGGGTTCGCCCATATCGAATACAATCTCGGAGTGTTTGCTCCGGAATGCATAGCCGATGACGTCATTGACCTGCTCCTCGCGGCAGGCACGGACGCACCGCGTACATTGAATACAGGCATCAAGGTTCACAGCCATGGCCGGGTGTGACAGGTCGGCTTGTGGCTGGTGCCGTTGATGGAAGCGAGGGTTATAGACCTCGAATTTCCCGGCCCAATCATCCAGTTCGGAATGCAGGGTGTAGGGTGATTTCCCCTGTTGCGGCATATCGGCCAGCAGCAATTCCAGTACCATTTTCTGTGAATGAACGGCACGTTCGCTGTTACTGGAAACCTCCATGTCTTCCGTCGGTTTGCGGCAGCAGGACGGTGCCAATACTCTTTCACCGTCAATCTCTACCATGCAGACGCGACAGTTGCCGTCCGGACGATAACCCTCTTTGTAACAAAGGCGGGGAATCTCGACACCGTGACGCTCGGCGGCCTGCAGAATGGTCTCGTCGCCGATTGCTTCAATGGTTTCGCCGTTGAGTTTGAATTTGGTCACTTTCTCGTTCATGTATTTCGGATTTGCTGCCATTACTCGAATTCCTCGGGAAAATATTTTATCGCACACCGTAAGGGGTTGGGCGCCGCCTGTCCCAGGCCGCAGATTGACGCGTCTTCCATCGTTTTAGCCAGTTCCTCCAGTAGAGGCTTGTCCCATTCTTTTTGTTCCATAAGATGCACAGCCTTGGCCGTGCCGACGCGGCAGGGTGTACACTGGCCACAGGATTCATCTTCGAAGAATCGCATGGCGTTCAATGCCATGGCCCTGACACTGTCCTTGTCCGAGAGGACGACGATGGCGGCAGAGCCGATAAAACAGCCGTGCGGTTGCAGGGTGTCGAAATCCAGCGGTACATCGCCCAGGGAAGCGGGCAGTATGCCGCCGGAGGCACCGCCGGGAAAATAACCGTAAAACTCGTGGCCCGGCAACATACCGCCGCAGTATTCATCGATTAACTCGCGCATGGTGATACCCGCCGGTGCCAGGTGCACACCGGGTTTCTGTACCCGGCCGCTGACGGAGAAAGAACGTAATCCCTTGCGTTCATGCCTGCCGTGAGAGCCAAACCAGTCGGCACCTTTCTCGATAATCTCCCTGACCCAGTGCATCGTCTCCATGTTTTGCTCCAGTGTAGGATAGCCAAACAGGCCAATCTGGGCCACGAACGGCGGGCGCAATCGTGGCATACCCCGCTTGCCTTCAATCGATTCAATCATGGCGGATTCTTCACCACAGATGTAGGCACCTGCCCCGCGCCGGAGATAAATCGGCGGCAATTCGCAGGGCGGGTCCTGTTTCAGTACCTCGAGTTCGCGTTCAAGCAGTTTGCGGCAGCCGGCATATTCGTCGCGCAGGTATAAATACACGCCTTCCGCCTCAATCGCCCAGTTACCAATCAGGCTTCCTTCGAGAAAGCGGTGCGGGTCCCGTTCCAGGTAATAGCGGTCCTTGAAGGTGCCCGGTTCACCCTCGTCGATGTTGATGGCAACCAGGCGGGGTTTTGATTGCTGGCGCATGATTTCCCACTTCTTGCCGGCAGGAAAACCGGCACCGCCCAGACCCCGCAGGTTGGCGTCCTGTAATAATTGAACGATTTCCTCGCGTTTGTATTTGCCATCGAGACAGTCTTTCAGGACCTGGTAACCGCCGCCTTTTCTGTATTCCTCATAGGTATTGGGAAATGAAGGGATGTCGTCCTCTACCGCCTTGTTTTTAACAGCCATATTGATTTTCTTTTTGTTGGCGTTTTCAACCGGATTGGTGCCGACGACAGCAACCGGTGCGCCGTCACAGCGACCGACGCAGGGAACCGGCTGAATGCGGATATGGGAATCCGTCGTGGCATTAAGCTCCTCGATCAACTCCCTGGCACCGAACATTTCACAGGTCATGGAATCACAGACACGGACGGTCATTTTCGGTGGCGGCGTTTCGCCTTCCTTGGTGACATCGAAGTGGTGGTAGAAAGTCGCTGTCTCGTATACTTCCGCCATGGGCAGGTTCATTTCACCGGACAAGGCCAGGATATGGCGATTGGAAATATGCTTGTACTTGTCCTGGATCTTGTGCAGGTGCTCGATGAGGTACTCACGCGTGCGGGGTTCGTCACCCAGCAGCGCCCTGACCTCATCCATGGCGTTTTGATCCATTATCCGGCCCATGATGCGGCCTTTTTTGCCGCGTGTTCGCTTCATAATTATCAGCTACCTGTCTTTATCGTTTGTAAAATGAGTAATTCACCCTTGCCCTTGCTGGCGAGATCGCCGGCAAAACGGTGTGCCTCCGGTCCGTATTTTTTAAAGAAAGCGTATTGCTTGCTCATTTCAATCAGTTGCTTGAACAAGAGTCGGAGAAACTGGATTTTCAGGTTGCCGCAACTCTTGAAACTGGCGGCGATGTTTTTCGGTTTTTTGGCGAGAACAATCGTGCCTCTTTTCATCCCGAACCCGGCGTTTTTACCGGCCTTGTCCAGGACGATGATAGTACCGGCCGCCATCCTGCTGCCGCAATAATCGCCTGCTTTACCACGGATAATGATAATACCGCGGCGCATGCGGTCTCCCACCCGGTCACCGGCGTCACCGGTTACGAATACGTGACCGTTGGACATTCCATGCGGATCGCCGGGCAGTCCGGCACCCAGGTAATCACCGACATTACCATTAATTTCTATATAGCCATTAGACATACTGGAGGCGGCCCATGTTCCGGCATTCCCCCGGATTGTAATTGTGCCACCCTGCATTTTCTGTCCGATGAAATTGCCGGCGTCACCCTTGACTTCGATCCTGCCGTGGGTCATTTCATGCCCCACCCCGATCAGTTTTTCGGTACTGTGATTGATAATGATGTTGTCAGTTTCCATCCCACTGATCGTAAACAGTTCTCCGGCGGCGATTTTCTGGTTACCGTAACGCAGCCTGATTTTTTTTATCCGGGCGAGGGTTTTCCCTTCCAGGTAATCCGGCGTCAGCCGGGACACGTCCAGGGTATACTGGGGCGGCTTTTTCAGGATAAATGTCAGGGCACTCATTTCACAATATCCTGCAGGTGAAAGTGGTATTTGCCCAGGTGACCGCCGTAGTTACCGGCACTGATCCGGTAAATGCCTTTTCGCGGTCCGAATTCACAGGCTGCGAGCACGCCGGCGCGTATCGCCCGGCATATAGATTCTTCATCCAGCCCGTCGATAACGATTTCAAGTACCGATCCGATTTCATCCGTGAGCTCCGATTTCACCTGGCCTTTCAGGGTGGGGCAATAGACTTCGTTGGTGGAGGCGCTCAGGAAACTGTATTTTGAACCCACCTTGGACCCCGAACCAACGATCCCCCCGGGGAAGGCAGTGATGACGCCCGGTACCGATTTAATTGCATCGACTGCCTTTTCACACGCCGCCAGCCCGTGTCGCGCGGTTTTCGCGAGTACCAGGAAATTGCCGCCACCGATTGCGCCGGTAACACCGGTCGTTTCCTGGCAGATAAATTCACCGTGCATGACGGGAATGCGCCAGTAGCGGTTGCCGTTAATCACTTTCGAGATCTGGTAACCGTCACCGAAATAACGAAGATTTTTACCTAACGATATGGTCTTTTCCCCGTCTATACCGGCATAACAGGCGGTGGTTGCCGTTGTCATTACCGATTGCCCGACGCGGGTTGCAACCTGCGTGTCCAGATCCTTCGTGGACATGGCGAAAAACATGACCGATATTCCGGGCCTGCCGTCGGGTGTTTCAGAAGGTTTCAGTTCCCGTTCAATATCCGCCTCGATACCGCAGGCAATCACCGACGATGCAAAACCACGAATAGAGTTGGCCGCCCGGTACGCCCATTTCAGGGTCATGGCAGTGATGATGATCCGCGTCGCTTTCATGGGGAAAGCTTCCGCAAAAGTCTTGTCAATTGTAACGCCGTTGATCTTCAATGCGGTTCTCAATGACAGGGTTGAATAATGAGTTCACTGTTGCCGTATTCAACAATTTCGTCATCGTCCAGCTTGAAATTGCCCAGTTTGACGGACTGGAAGCGATCGAAGTAACGCTTGAGTGATTGTTCCACGGATTCGTCGTATTCCGGTTTCAGTATATGGGTCCCGCCGTTGACTACCTTGACGATCTTTCCCTCCTTGACAATGAGTTCACCGTCCTTGAATACATAAACCGGTTTGCCGAACATTTTTTCCCTGTTTTCCAGGTTATCGTAAACGGTGATATCCGCGGCCGCACCGGAACCAAGATGCCCCCGGTTCTTCAAACCGAGACTGCGCGACGGGGCGGCACGGGTCATGATGGCGATTTCGTAAAGGGAATATTCGCGGTCCAGGCTGCCGAGAACACTCGCCGCCGCCGCGTCCTTGTTGATTGTTGCCAGCATGTCGTTCCTGAAGCTTTTATCCATCAACAACCGGATCAGGTGCGGGTAAGTGGTAAAGGGTGCGCCGTTGGGATGGTCCGTTGTCAGGAAGATGCGCCAGGGATCACTTACCTGTAAAAAAAGTTCCAGGCCGATGGCCCATTGCAGTGCATTTACGAAACTCTTGTCCCTGTAACGGAAAGGGACGATGCCACAGCCGGCATCGCACTCAATATCCATGATGACCCATTTTTTCGGATCGGCGTGCCAGTGGCTGTCATATTGACGCATGGAATCACCGGAAGCCGTTACGGTCTGGCCAAACAGGATCTGTCCGACATCGGTGGAGATATTCGGATTGTTATTGATGGCCTCGGCGATCCTGGCGGCGCCGGAGGAAAACTTGCGTTCACCCTCGGTATCATAGCTGTGAAACTGGATATGCGTCAGGTGCATGGGCATGCCTTCCACGGCGCGGATCGTATCCAGCGTTGTTTCGACGTTGCCGGGTACTCCAAGGTTACAACCATGCACGTGCAGTGGGTGTGGTATTCCCAGTTCGCGCACGGCACGGGACAGTGCTATCAGGATTTGTCTCGGCGTAACATTGTAATGACTGTTATTTTCGTCCAGGTCAAGCTTGCGTTGGTTGAACTTGAAAGCGTTGATGCCGCCGGGGTTTACGACCTTTATTGCCATGGCTTTGCTGGCATTGATGATCCAGCCGACATAATCGCTGATGGCTTCCTGATCTTTTTTCGAGGTCAGCATGCGCAGGAAAAAATCGTCGTTACCCAGCAAGGCATAGGCGCCCTTGTCCACCATGGGCGTGTCCGCCAATTCCATATGGGCCTGGCGGGCATTGGCGGGCAACATGGCCGGTTCGAAACAGGTTGTATAACCCATCTCGGCATACCGGTAACCGGCGGTCAACGTGGACGGTACGGCGTGTCCGCAACCCGCGCGTGTAATAGCGGTTTTGGCAACCGGATCGTCTCGATGATCTTCCGGCAGCATCATGCGGGCAAGATTCATTTTACCGCCGCCGATATGGGTATGGATATCGATCGCTCCGGCCATGACCACCTTGCCGCGGATATCATAGCTTTTGTT